>JBJERD010000322.1:0-8236 GCA_051882095.1 Oscillospiraceae bacterium | reverse complement strand
GTCCGGTGGACTGTTTTGAAAGAGGGGAAGCCCTGCGATAGAGGGCTTCCCCTTAGATTTCTTTGCAAAACATCAATCCTCAATAGGCTTGATAACGTCGTAATAAACCTTTCTCATGAAAAATGCCGAGCACAATACCGAGGCTATCTCGGCTATTGGGAACGCCCACCAAACATAGTCCACATTGCCCAGCTTTGAAAGCAGAAACGCCGCAGGAAGCAGCACAACAAGCTGTCTTGTTATGGATATCATCATGGACAGAACTCCGTGACCAAGCGCCTGCAAAGACGAGCTGACCACTATGCAGAAGCCGGCAAACAAAAAGCTTATGCTTATTATCCTCAGTGCGGTGACGCCCATTGAAAGCATCTGCTCAGATGCGTCGAACATTTCAAGCAAAGCTCCCGGAATAAGCTGCATAACGGCCATTCCCACCAGCATTATGGAGACCGCATATACCGCCGAGACCTTTATGGAAGCTATCATACGCTTTTTCTTTCTTGCGCCGTAGTTGTAGGAAAGCACAGGCACAAGTCCGTTGTTGAGTCCGAAAACAGGCATGAACACAAAGCTCTGGAGCTTGAAATACGCTCCCATTACCGCCTGAGCCGTGTCGTTGAAGCCGCCAAGTATCTTGTTCAGACCAAACGTCATCACCGAGGTTATGGACTGCATTATTATTGACGGAACTCCCACCGAGTAGATCTTCTTTATTACTCTGCCGTCGGGCTTGAAGCCTTTCATGTTCAGACTTATTTCTTTGTTCACCTTGATGTTGAACACCAGCCCCAGTATCATTGCGACTATCTGACCGATGACAGTAGCTGCCGCCGCTCCAACGATGCCAAGCTTCGGGAAGGGTCCCAGTCCGAAAATAAGGCAGGGGTCAAGGATTATGTTTATTATTGCGCCTGCGCCCTGGGTATACATGGTGTAGATGGTTCTGCCCGTTGACTGTAACAGTCTTTCAAAGCATATCTCTCCGAATATCCCGAAGCTCGCCACAGAGCAGAGGGTCATATATTCAACTCCGAAGTCGATTATTTCCGCATTTCCCGACTGCGCCGAAAAGAATAGCCTTGTGCCGAAAATTCCGAAAAGCAGAAAAACCAGATAGCTAAGCACGGTGAGAAAAATACCGTTTCTTGCAGCGCTGTTTGCTTCTTCAAAATTCTTTTCGCCCAGCGACTTTGAAAGCAGAGCGTTTATGCCCACTCCCGTTCCTGCTGCGACCGCTATCATAAGGCTCTGTATGGGAAACGCCAGCGAAACGGCGGTAAATGCGTTTTCACATATCTTAGAAACAAAAATGCTGTCCACCACGTTGTAAAGCGCCTGTATGAGCATTGATACCATCATAGGCAGCGACATTGTTATTATCAGCTTGTTTATGGGCTGTACTCCCATTTTATTTTCCCGAACTGTCTGTTCGCTCATTCTTTTCTCTTTCCTTTCCTCTCCGCCAAACCCGATCCACAAAATCTTTCGGAGCTCATTAATAATTAATTTGTTAACTAAGCAATTATAGCACAAATGTACTGCTATTGCAATGAATATTATATGAAATCGGCATTTGCCGCTATTTTCGACAACATTGCTATTTTAGCCGTAAATAAGCCATGATCAATGTGCATATTGCATACAGAATTGCAATTATTGACGATTTTCAATTATTAAAAAGTTTCACCAATTAAACGAATTATGCAACTTATCTTATATACTCTTTACACAGAGGTCTGTTTCGTCAAATATAACAAACTTTAAAAAACATCTTGACATTTAATAAGTTTTACGATATAATTAAATCAAGATAAAACGTGAGTGATAATTACGCCCCGTGAGCCGTTTGGCTGTTTTAACATGAAATGAGCTTGATTTTCGTCAATATGTACAAAGTTGAGATAAAAGCTTGAAAAACTATTGACAATAATGTATTAAGGGTGTATAATTAAGTCACAGTTAAGAAAGCCGCTGCGCAATGATTTGTGTAAAGCTTTCGTAAATGATTTGAAAAGCCGCATGAGGGATTCGCCTCATCGCTTTTATAAAATTTTAAATTTATTTATGGAGGGATTTTTCTATGAAAAAGTCACAGAAAGGTTTCACTCTGGTAGAGCTTATCGTGGTAATTGCCATTATCGGCGTTTTGGCAGCTATCCTCGTACCCTCAATGATGGGTTACGTTAAGAAGTCCAGACTGAAGAAAGCAAACTCAAATGCTAAGCTCGTATTCAACACAGCTGCTAGCGAGTGCACAGAGCAGGAGACACAGGGTTCACCTGTAGCTGCCGGCACATACAAGAACGGCGACGGTACAGCTCTTGGCGATGCTGTTGACAAGGCTCTTCAGAACAACGGCGGTAGCGTTGGTGAGTGGGGCTGTGAGATCAACGACGAAGGTAACGTAACAAACGCTCAGTGGAGAGAGAGCAGCACTGACACATCTGTTGGTCAGTGGCCTGATCCTACAAACGATCCTTCTTCACTCATTGCTTGGGCTTACTAATCGTTTGAAACAACACAAACAAACTTTAAAGGACGAGAATTTTCTCGTCCTTTTTTGTTGCATATGCACAAACTTTGTAAAATCTCTATGAAAGGCTTGACGGCAATTCATACATATGCTATTATTATTGCATAATATATCATATTATGGTGGAGGGATTTTTCTATGAAAAGGTCACGGAAAGGTTTCACTCTGGTCGAGCTTATAGTTGTAATTGCCATTATCGGCGTACTTGCCGCAGTTCTTGTGCCGATGATGATGGGTTATACAAAAAAATCAAGGCTGAAAGTTGCCAACTCCAACGCAAAACAGGTCTTTGATATCGTCAATTCAATTGCTACAGAAAAAAACACTCTGGGCAGAATAGGCGAGATATCCGGCGAGTCGGGAAAGATTGACTGCGCAACAGGCACAGGCGGACTTAATTCAACGCTTTCGGGAGAAATAACAAAAGTCTACTCCCCCGACGGCGCTAGCGGCGGAGAAGCGTATGTTGAGATATCTGACACCGGCGATATAGTCGTTTGCGAATGGCATACACAGCAGGGCGACAACATAATCGGACGCTACCCCGACCCGGGCGTAAAGGTTGACGGCACAAGCATACTCGATTCTGCCGGCAATTCCATATCGTTTCATCTGTCATAAACTAAAAACAAAAAGGTCCTTTCCCGTAATTTTGGAAAAGGATCTTTTCTTTTTTCAGATATGATCGTTAAGTCCGAATGAGATGGAAAGCGCAGAATTTACCGCCGTCATAGATGTAGGGTCAAGCTCGCCCATTCTTTCTTTCAGGCGTTTTTTGTCCAATGTACGGATCTGTTCAAGCAGAACTATGGAGTCCTTTGCAAGACCGCATTGTCCGCCGCCTACTTCGATATGTGTGGGAAGCTTTGCCTTTTCACGCTGGCTTGTGATAGCAGCGGCTATAACTGTAGGTGAATATTTGTTGCCCACATCGTTCTGCACGATAAGCACAGGTCTTAATCCGCCCTGCTCCGAACCCACTACAGGACTTAAATCGGCATAATATATTTCGCCCCTGTGAACTGTCACCTGAAACACTCCGTTCTGTGTAATTTGCAGGTATCCTGCTGTAATTATTTTTGCCCTGTTTTCGGCTTTTAATCAAGCGGATAAAATTTTTTTCATCGGTATTTAAGGGGAGAACGTTTTTCACCTTGCTTATAATATGCAGAAGCTGCGGTTTGCGTTCACCCTGCTCCGCCCGCCCCTGTGTGAAAAATTATAAAAAGCCCTTGCAATTATATACAATCTGTGGTATAATATCATTAATAGAATACTATATCTGATAAGATTTTGTTTTAGTTTCGGTAACACAGACAAGGAGTATATTTTATGAGATGTCCGTTTTGTAATTATGAAGACACAAAGGTCATAGATTCACGTCCCAGTGAGGGTAAAAAGCGCAGAAGGCGTGAGTGTGCAAACTGCGGCAAGCGCTTTACCACATATGAGGTAGTTGAAAAGCCGCTGCTTATGGTATATAAAAAGGACGGCAGCTTTGAGCCTTTCGACAAAGCCAAGCTTTTCAAAGGACTACAGAACGCTATCAAGAAACGTCCCGTCAGCGTTGAAGAGATGAACGCTCTGGTTGACGATATTGAAAACACCTACGCCAACGCAATGCAGACTGAAACCACTACCAGTGAGATAGGCGACAAGGTTCTGCAGGGTCTTAAAAAGCTTGACCATGTTGCATATGTGCGTTTCGCTTCCGTTTACAAGGATTTTAACGACGTCGATTCGTTTATTCAGATAATTTCAGAGCTTTCCGATGAAAAGGGCAAAAAGCAGGAATAAAATTTTCGCTTCCGTGCAGAAGGTATGCACGGAAGCTTTTTTGTCTGCCCTTTAGCAGCCTTATCAATTTAATCGTTTTCCGGATATGATTATTTGTTCAAAAGGGAAAATTTTTTTCAAAACTGGCTTAAATCTTTGATTTTTATGCTGTGCTATGTTATAATAATAAAAAATAAAAAAATATTAAACTGAAATCGGAGGTCTTCGCATGAATATTGCAGTCGCTCAGTCGGGAGGACCGACCTGCGCAATAAACGCTTCTCTGGTGGGCGTGTTCAGACAGGCTCTTAAAACACCTGAAATCGACGCAGTTTTCGGCTCTATCAACGGCATCGAGGGAATAATCAAGGACGAGCTTATCGACTTAAAGCTTGTCATCAAGACTAACGAAGACATGGAGCTGTTAAGACAAACACCTTCTACCGTGCTGGGCTCATGCCGTTATAAGCTGCCCGACGCAGACAGCGGCGCAGAGGTTTATGAGAAAATACTCTCCTGCTTTGAAAAGCACCGCATCGAAGCGTTTTTCTACATCGGCGGAAACGACTCAATGGACACGGTGGTAAAGCTTTCGGCATATCTGAAAGAAAAAGGCTCCCCCGTCAGAGTTATCGGCATACCAAAGACTATCGACAACGACCTGCCCGTTACCGACCACACTCCCGGCTTCGGCTCGGCGGCTAAATATGTTGCCGCAACCGTTCAGGAGATAATCAGAGACAGCTCGGTATACTCCATCGAGTCTATCACAATAATCGAAATTATGGGACGTCACGCAGGCTGGCTCACCGCTTCCACCTGTGTTCTCAAAGCCAACGACGAGATCGCACCACATCTGATATATCTTCCCGAAAGAGAATTTTCTGTTGAAAAATTCATCGAGGACGTCAGAGCAATGCAGGCAAAGCACAAGGCGGTAGTCATCGCCGTTTCCGAGGGCGTGGAGATACCGACTTCCGAGGACGGTTTCCGCTCGGGCGCAGTTGATAATTTCGGACACAAATATCTTTCGGGAATAGGAAAGGCTCTCGAACAGATACTGCGTGAAAAGATAGGCTGCAAGGTGCGTTCTATCGAGCTTAACGTAATGCAGAGATGCTCTTCCCACATCTGCTCAAAGACTGATATCGACGAAGCGGAAGAGATAGGCGCAAAAGGCGTTGCCGCCGCACTTTCGGGAGAAACGGGAAAAACCATGGTATTCAAGCGCATTTCCAGCGTGCCCTATGTCGTTACCGTTGAGTCGGTAGACGCCGACAAGGTAGCCAATAAGGAAAAATTCTTCCCCGACGAGTGGATAAATCCGCAGGGCAACAACGTGACCGAAGCTGCGATAGAATATTTTCTTCCGCTTATTCAGGGCGACGTCAAGATCGCAATGCGCAACGGTATGCCGCTGCATTTCAAACTGTAAAAAACGACCGCAGGAAATCTCCTGCGGTCGCTGTGTTTTATACGGATATTATTTATTTCTGAGATCAAGTATCCTCTGAGCCTTGCCCTGAAATCTCTGAAGAGTCTTGCTTCCCACAATAGTTATCTTGGTCTCAATTCCAAGAACAGTCTTCATGCTGTGACGAATATCCTTGTGAAGCTTGTCAAGCTTTGGGAAATCGTCAAGTATGGTGCTGCACTTGTCCGAAAGCTCTACCTTTATTTCAAGATGATCTGCACAGTTTTCTCTGGTGAGTACCAGCTGATAATGAGGCGCTATCTCCTCAAAGCCCATAAGCACGCTCTCTATCTGCGACGGGAATACATTTACTCCTCTTATCTTCAGCATATCGTCGGAACGTCCTCTCGGCTTAGCCATTCTTGCAAATGTTCTGCCGCACTTGCAGGGTTCATAGTTTATCTGAGTAATATCCTTTGTGCGGTATCTCAGCATAGGGATACCTTCCTTTGTGAGAGTGGTGATAACAAGCTCGCCCTCTGACCCTCTTGGAAGAACCTCTCCCGTCTTGGGGTCTATTACTTCTGCGTAGAAATGGTCTTCGTTGATGTGCATTCCGTCACGCTCTATGCACTCGCCCGAAACTCCCGGACCCATAAGCTCGCTCATGCCGTAGTTGTCGGTAGCGAAAATGTTCAGCGTCTGCTCTATCTGATTTCTCATCTCGGGAGTGCAGCCCTCAGAACCGAAAAGTCCCAACTTTAAGTGTATCTTGTCAATAACGCCCATTTCTCTTGCCTTTTCGCCGATGTACTGAGCATATGACGGAGTGGAAACAAGAGTGTTCGTGCCGAAATCCTGCATGAGCATTATTTGCTTTTCGGTGTTTCCGCTTGATGTGGGAATAACCGACGCACCGATCTTTTCAAGACCGTAGTGAAGTCCCAGAGCGCCTGTAAAAAGACCGTATCCGAAAGCTATCTGTACGATAGTTTCGTCGCTTGCACCTACAGCGGTAACAAGTCGTGCAACACAGTCGCCCCAGTTATCAAGATCTTTAGCGGTATAGCCTACCACCGTAGGCTTTCCCGTAGTACCCGACGAAGCGTGTATACGCACGATCTTTTTCTGTGGAACTGCAAAAAGTCCGAAAGGATATGTATCTCTCATGTCAGCCTTGGTGGTGTAAGGGATATATTTTATATCCTCCAGCGTTTTGATCTTGTCGGCGGTAACGCCTGCCTCGGTAAGCCTCTTGTTATAAAACGGAACGTTATCCATGCAGTATTTAACAAGCCATTTCAGCCTTTCCAGCTGAAGCTTCTCCAATTCTGCACGGGGCATGGTTTCGATATCTTTCTGAAAAAACATATGATTATCTCCTTTAATGTTTTAAAGCGTACTATATATAGTATACTACAAACGCCGTCGCTTTTCAATAGATTTTGTAAAAAACATATACAAATTTCTCCCGCTGTTTTTATGCACATTATAGATTATAATAATTACAGTTTCAAGCACATATCTTTTTTGAGCATTTTAACCTAAAAATCGCCTTTCGGAATGTTTCTATTTATGAAAATCTCCAAAAATATATAAATCCTATTGACTTTATAGGATTTATAGTGTATAGTATAGGCATACAGAAAAGAAACAGAGAACTTGGCTTTATCAGCTAAGTCCACGGAAAGGAAATGGTTCGTATGTCAGGACGGATATATTCGGCAAACGTGCGATGTTGACCCTTCAATGATAAGTAAGACGGCATAAAATCAGCCGCAAAGCAGCGGCGCATATTAAGAAAGGACCTGATCATCATGGCAAATATTTATAAAAACATTTCTGAACTTGTAGGAAAGACCCCTCTGATAGAAGTAAGCAACCTGAGCAAAAAGCTGGGACTTGAAAGCCCGATCGTTGCAAAGCTGGAGTATTTCAACCCGGCAGGAAGCGTTAAGGACAGAGTTGCAAAGGCTATGATCGAAACTGCTGAGGCAAAAGGCGTACTTAAAGAGGGTGCGACCATTATCGAGCCGACCTCGGGCAACACGGGAATCGGTCTGGCGGCTATCGGAGTTTCAAAGGGCTACAGAGTTATCCTCACAATGCCCGAGACCATGAGCGTTGAGAGAAGAAATCTGCTGAAAGCTTACGGCGCAGAGATAGTTCTCACCGAGGGCGCAAAGGGCATGAAGGGCGCAATCGCAAAAGCCGACGAGCTTAATAAGGAGATCGAAAATTCAGTGATCCTCGGACAGTTTGTAAATCCTGCAAATCCACAGGCACACATCGAAACCACCGGTCCCGAGATCTGGGACGACACCGACGGAAAGGTAGATATCTTTGTGGCAGGAGTCGGCACAGGCGGAACTGTTACAGGCGTGGGCAAATATCTTAAATCAAAAAATCCCAATGTAAAGGTAGTCGCAGTCGAGCCGGAAAGCTCCCCCGTTCTTTCGCAGGGGCACGGCGGACCTCATAAGATACAGGGTATCGGCGCAGGCTTTGTTCCC
>JBJERD010000321.1:0-8246 GCA_051882095.1 Oscillospiraceae bacterium | reverse complement strand
AGCAAGACTTTTCTCCTCGCAAGCCCTCTAGCGCCGGGCTTGAGCCTGCGCTTTAGTTTTGACGCTTTCCAGACAAACAAAAACGAGGTCGGCGTTTTGGAACGTCAGCCTCGTTTTTTATATTCATAGTTCTATAATCGACCGTATCAAGCGCAGGTGTCAAACGCTGCTTTGCATATTTCGGCGTCCTTGGGAACGGTTATCTTGCTGAGCTTGTCGCAGCCGCTGAAAGCATAGCTGCCGATGTACGAAAGAGTTTCCGGCAGGAAAACGCTCTCCAGCTTCTTGCAGTTTCTGAAAGCGCCCGAAAGTATCTTTTCAACGCCGTCGGGGATTATCACGTTCTGTACGGCTGTCTCTGCAAAAGCGCAGCCGTCAATTATCCTTACTGCATAGCCGTCTATCTCGGACGGTACTATAACATTGTCGTCACTGCCGCAGTAGCCTGTTATGCAGGCTGTTGTTATCATGCACTCCTTTTCGTCGTCCCACAGCTCTTCCACAGAGTATCTGAAAGGATCGGCAAGCTCGCCTGTTTTTTCATGAGCAAAGCGGTTTGATTTGGCATATCTGTAGCCTGCGGTATGCCTTTTGCAGCTTATCTTAAAGTCCTCGGTCTTTTCACCGCTGTTATCATAGCCGAAAGCCTTGTCACCGATGATATCAAGCGTAGCGTGAAGACTTACGGATTTAAGCGATGTGCAGCCCATGAACGCTCTGTTTCCTATGTAGGCAACGCTCTTTGGGATATGTACATATTCAAGTGCGGAGCAGCCGTTGAAGGCGTCAAAGCAGATGTCCCTTACAGTTGAGGAAATATCCACCCACTTTATAAAATCGCAGTCCATAAAAGCTTCTCTGCCTATTGACTTGACAACGATGCCGTCAAGCACGCAGGGTACTACCACATTGCTGTCGCTGCCTGTATAGCGGACTATTTCGGCATAATAGCAGACTTTTCCGTCCTTATCATAATATTCAACGGTGTTGTACACGAATGATGAAGCAAAAAATTCAGCCATAACGGTAACCTCCGATCAATTTTCATAGTTTTAAATAAAATTTACTAACTAATTTCAAATGTTATATGTATTATATCACAGAAATATTCATTTTGCAATAGGTTTTTTAAAATTTTTCTCCGAAAATATTTAAGAAATATGAAAATAACGTTTTCGCAGATCCTGACCTTGCTGAGATGTTTATTTTACATTCATATTTTGGCTTTTGCACCGATCTTCAGGGCGGTGGAATAGTCAATAGTAACAGAAATCAGCTCGAAAATTTGTATGATCGTATATAGAAAAATTTTTGTTTTTTTGATATAATAAAAATAATAATGCTCAATTTGCGAATTAATAATTGTATACAATACTCAGAAAGGAACGGGTTCAAATGAAAATATATAAAAAAGCTGCCGCCGCTTCTGTTGCTGCGGTACTGGCGCTGTGTATGTCGGGCTGCTATCTTCTTCCCGATGAGGAAGAGGTCTTGCCTGCGCCTACCGTTAAGGCAAGCGAGGTAAAGTACACTACCGTGACGGCGCAGAAAAAGGATCTGGAAAAAAAGATCGTCAATTCGGGAACTATAACGGCTGAAAAACAGTATAATCTTACATACGAAAAGCAGGGCGGAACTATAAGTGAATTCTATGTTCACGCCGGTGACAAGGTAAAGGCAGGCGACCCTATCTGCTCCCTTGACACTACGGACGTTGATTATCAGATATCCGAAAAGGAGCTTTATCTGAAAAAGGCTGAGCTGAACGTTCAGGTCATTACCGAGAACGGCGGCTCTCAGGCTGAGATCGACAGAGCGGGAGTTGACGTTGAGCTGCTCAACAATGAGCTTGAAAAGCTTTACGAGCAGAAGGAGCAGGCTACTCTTACTGCTCCGGTGGACGGCACGGTCTCTGCAATTTCTGATGTAAGAGTGGGAGATAACGTAAACACAGGTCAGGCGATAGCCACTGTTATCGACACCACGGGGCTGTATATCGCTATCAAGCCCAGCGATTCAAGACCTTTCAAAATGGATATGGAGGTCAAGATCAGGATAGACGAGGACTACTACACGGGCAAGGTGTTTATGATACCCTCAAAGCTTGCCGAATACATGGAGGAGCAGTCGCAGAGCCATGAAAAGCTTGACGACACGGGAATAGCTTATGAGGCGGAGACGGTATATGTAAGATTTACCGACAAAATGCCTACCGAGGCGGTGGGTCAGCTTGCAGACTGTATTCTTGTTCAGGACAGCGTAACGGACGCTATAGTAATTTCAAATAACCTTATAAAAACAGTTGACGGAGAAAAGGTAGTCTATATTCTCAAAGACGGAGAAAAGACAGCCGTTAATGTGGAAGTGGGACTGGAAACAGGCTCACAGTCAGAGATAGTTTCGGGTCTTAACGAGGGCGACGAGATAATTTTAAGATGATCGTCTGCGGTCGGTACGGCTTAGCCGTCAAACAAGAGCGCCGCCGCTTTGAGTAAAAGGCGGAGGCTTTCAAGAAAGGGTTATTCAGATGTTTACATTGCTTTTCCGTAAAATGCGGAATACCAAATGGATGGTGCTTTGTCTGCTGGTTGGCTTTATTATGGCAAGCGCTATGATGAGCACCATTCCTATATATATGAACGCTTCCTTGCAGAGAATGCTTGTGAAGGACATGGAGGAATTCCAGCTTGAAAACGGCATATATCCGGGAGCATACAACACTACCTATGCCGTTACGCTTGACATTCCTGTTGAAAGCCAGCGCAAGGAGATAGATAATGTCTTAACGCTGGTTGAGGATTCATACAACGACCTGGGCTGTCCGGCTCAGAACAGCAAGACTTATATTGCAGACGAATATCTTTATGTTACTTCTATCGAGGTCAAGGCAGGCGATTCGGCTTCAAGGATCGCACTTGGCGGTATGACGGGGCTGGAGGAGCATATTTCCTTAAAGCAGGGAAGAATGTATCAGAAGGGCAGGCGTGACGACGGCGTTTACGAGGTGGTCACCACCGAGAGAGCCTTGAAGGTATCAAAGCTTGCGCCGAACACAGTTTATGACATTGCAAACGTGTTCGACCCTTCAAAAAGCATCAAGATAGAGATAGTAGGCATTTTTGACGTTGCAAACGAGACCGATTCCTACTGGGCGGAGGGTATAGACGACGAATACATCACCACCATGTTCATGGACTATGACCTTCTTTACGGAGAGGTACTGGACACGGGGGCTGTGAACATCAACACCTTTGCCCGCCGTTATGCAATGGATTATCAGAAAATGGACATGAACAACCTCAGCTCCATGCTTGAAAAGACGGATAAGCAGGCTGAGGCTTACAGCGAGGCAAAGATAAGCTTCAATCTTCCTGCGGCTTCAATACTGGAGGATTACGGCGCAAGAGCTTCAAAGCTGCGGCTTATTCTGTGGCTGCTTCAGATACCCGTTATCATGATGATACTTGTTTATCTGTTTATGGTATCGCAGCTCAATGTCGAGCAGGAGAAAAACGAGATAGCCGTATTCAAGAGCAGAGGCGCCAGCCGTTTGCAGATAATGGCGATATATGCGCTTGAATCGCTGTTTTTGGGAATAGTAACTGCGGTGGTCGGTCCTTTTGTGGGCATGGGACTTTGCAGGATTCTGGGAGCTTCCAACGGATTTCTTGAATTTGTAAACAGAAAATCGCTGCCTATATCAATGACTGTTGACGCATTCATATACGCAGGACTTGCGGTGCTGGTGTTCTTTGTGACGACCATGGTGCCTATCGTTCCTGCCACAAAGACCACAATTGTTGAGCACAAGCAGTCAAAGGCGAAGAAGAAAAAGTTCCCGCTGTGGGAAAAGCTTTGTCTTGATTTTATTCTTACAGGCGGTTCGGTGGCTTGGCTTTATTTCTACAACAAGCAGCAGAAGCAGCTTATTGCCGACGGTCTTTCAGACACTACGGCTACTGTCAATCCGCTGATGTTTGTTGCGTCCACGGCGTTTATTCTTGGTCTGGGACTGTTCTTTATAAGGATATATCCATGGCTCATCAGGATAATTTCAAGGATAGGCAAGAGGATATGGTCGCCTGCCGCATATGTTTCTCTAAACAACATCGGAAGATGCGCAAACGGCCGTGAGCGTTTTCTCATGATATTCCTTATCCTTACCGTTTCGCTGGGAGTGTTCTTTGCAAACACTGCAAGGGCGCTGAACCGCAACGCTGAGGAGAGAGTTTCATATTCCATCGGCGCAGACGTTGTGATGTCGGAGGAATGGGAAAGCAATAAAAAGGTGGCTTCTGTCACCGGTCCTACAGGCACGGGAATGACCTCTGCGGAGGCTGCCGGCGAGGAGGAAGAGGAAGATACTCAGCAGGTGGTCGAATATGTTGAGCCTGTTTTTGAGAGATTTGAAGGTCTGGCAGGAGTAGAAAAGGCAACAAAGGTATTCGTCAAGGACAGTGTGACTATACAGAACGACAAAATGAAGGTGCAGCCTGCTGTTGATGAAGACGAAGAAAAAAAGAGTCCCGAGGACTATATGGAGGAATACAGGGCGGCTCAGAGAACTCTCAATTACTCCAACAAGGTAAAGCTGATGACGGTAATACCCAGTGAATTTGCCGATGTTGCGTGGTTTGAGGACAGACTGCTGCCTGTGCATATAAACGAGTATCTGAACGCTCTGAGCGAATATAATTCGGGAGTTATACTTTCCGCATCTTTCAGAGACAAATACGGTCTGGAGCTGGGAGATACAGTAAACTGCTCATGGGGCAGCAACGAGGCTTTTGAGGCGACCATACTTGCGTTTGTTGACTACTGGCCGTCCATGAATCCGTATGAAACGGCGAAGGACGGAACTTACATAGACTTTGCGGTGATGAATTTTGATTACGTCAGAGTTCAGACCACAGTAGAGCCTTATCAGGTGTGGATAGAACTTAAAGACGACGCAACAACGCAGGATTTCTATGATTCGGTTGAAGAGGCGAAGATCAAGCCTACCGAGATGAAGGTAAGAAGTCAGGAGATAATCTCGGAAAAGACAGACCCCATGCTGCAAGGTATGAACGGTGCGCTGACTCTGGGATTTATCATCATCATGGTTATGTGTATAATCGGATTCCTTATCTACTGGATACTTTCCATAAAGAGCAGGACTTTGCAGTTCGGAATACTCAGAGCTATGGGAATGACCTACGGCGAGATAATCGCAATGATAGTATACGAGCAGCTGCTTGTATCGGGAGCGGCGATATTCGCAGCCATATTTGTAGGCGGAATAGCCAGCGACCTGTTTGTTCCGCTGTTCCAGTCGCTTTATGACGCTTCGGAGCAGGTGCCGGGCTTTGCGGTGATCCCGCTGCGCAGCGACTACATCAAGCTTTACATTGTTATCGGAGCAATGCTGCTGACGGGATTTATCGTTCTTGGCAGACTTATTTCAAAGATAAAGATATCTCAGGCGTTGAAGCTTGGAGAGGATTAACGGGGCGGTCTTATGGGAATATTCAAAAAATTTCATGCTCTGCCTGTGCCGGAGGAATGTAAGGGTTTTGACATAAAGATCGAATCAAGCACCTGCACGGGTGAAAAGACCATAGGCTTTTACGACCCTCATGCCAAACGGCTGATGTACACCGAGCTTGTACGCAGCGACGAGGATATCCGGCGGTTTTATGAGAAGTATGGACTGGAAAGAAAATAGGCGATAATAAAAACGGACGGGTAAAACCGTCCGTTTTTTCATTGTTTACTTGTCATTACCTGCGTTTCTGTCCACTTCTTCTGCCTGTTCCTTGGTCTGTGCAGGCAGATAACTCAGCGGTTTGTCATCGTGGCGGCGCTTGTCCTGCTTTTTTTCGGGAGCAAGCTTTGCTTCAAACCAGAAGGTCGAGCCCTTGCCCTCCTCCGACTGAACACCGAAAGCAAAGCCGTGCTTTTTCAGTATCTCCTTGCAGATGGAAAGTCCCAGTCCCGTGCCGATAACGTCACGCTTGTATTTTGCGTCACGGTAGTAGCGGTCGAATATCAGCGGCAGAAGCTCCTTTGAAATGCCCTTGCCGTTGTCGATTATCTCGATTCTTACCGAGTCGGGCTTGTTTATCTGCTTTATCCTTATGCGCTTGTCCTCGCCGCAGTAGTTAACGGCGTTGTTGATGAAGTTGTAAAGCACCTGGTCAAGCTTTTCAATGTCGGCTCTTATTATTCTGTCCTCGTCGGGAATAAAGGTGATGTCATAGCCGTCGTTTTCCATGAGCAGAGTGTATCTTGTCAGCACGTCATGTATCTTATCGTGGACTGAAAAATCCGAAAGCTCCAGCTCCATGTTGCCGCTTTCAAGCTTTGAAAGCTCCAGAATGTTGTTGACCAGATTTGAAAGCCTGTCCGCTTCGTCAATGATTATCTGAACGTGTTCGTTGCGCTTGACGGGATTGTCGCCCGAAAGATCTCTTATCATTTCGGCATACGCCTTGACCATAGTCAGGGGTGTGCGCAGATCGTGGGAGATGTTGGCGATAAGGTCGTTTCTCAGATCTGACACCTTTTGTATCTCGTTCTTTGCGTTGTCAAGCACAGTGGCAAGCTCTTCTATTTCCTTGTAGCCGTTGGCTTTGAATTCAACCGAATAATCCCCCGAGCCGAATTTTTTCGCCGTGTTGGTTATCTCCACAATAGGACGTGACAGGCGCTTTGATATGAACATGGTGATGATAAACGCCAGCTCAAAAAGAATTATGGTGATGTAAATGAGCTGCTCTCTGATAATGCTCACCGTTGAGTCGATAGGGTCTATTGAGCCTTCGATGTAAAGATAAAGGGGCTGGTCGTCGGTTATGCTGTAGAACTTTGTGCAGTAGAAAATTTCCTTGCTTTTGAAATTTTCATTCTGATGTATTTTGGTGATGTAGCTGCTGTCCGAATTGTTCAGCTCGCTTCTCAGCTGGAAAAGGAAAATTCCGAAATTGTCGTTCAGGTCGGTTCTGAAATACGAAAAGCTTCCCATATTGTTTTCAAGCAGCCTTTGGTTTCCCATGCTGTCTATGACCGCAATGCACAGGCTGTTGTCAAAGGCAAGACGGCGTGAAAAATTCTGAATGTCGCTGTCGTCGTATTTATCCACTATCTGCCTGGCTGTTTTCTGAATATCCCTTATCTTTGCCGACTGATAATAGCTGTCAAGGAAAAAGTACTGGAAAAGCCATATGAGCACGAGAATCAGCACGGTAAAACAGATAAAATACATCCACACATACGACCTCAGCGTGCGCTTGCCTTCGATCTCACGCTTTTTGCGGACGGCGGCGGCTTTTATATCACTGAATTTTTTCAAATTTATAGCCCATTCCTCTCAGAGTAACTATCAGATTTCTGTATTCGCCCAGACTGTTTCTCAGCATTTTAATGTGAGTGTCAACAGTTCTGTCATCGCCGTAAAAGTCGAAGCCCCACACCTCTTCAAGCAGCTTTTCTCTTGAAAGAGCGATGTTCATGTTCTTTACAAGATAGAAAAGCAGGTCGTATTCCTTGGGAGTCATTGCCACCTTTTCGCCGTCGATAGTGACCTCTCTTGCGGTGAAGTTTATAACAAGTCCCTTGTAGGTGACAACGTCCTCGGTCTTCTGCGAGCCTTTTACTCTGTTCATGACTGCACGCACTCTCGCCATAAGCTCCTTGGGTGAAAAGGGCTTGACTACATAATCGTCAACGCCTATCTCAAATCCGAACAGCTTGTCGTATTCCTCGCCTCTTGCGGAAAGCATGATAACGGGGATCTCCTTGATCTTCTTTATCTCCTTGCAGGCTGAATAGCCGTCAAGTCTGGGCATCATGATATCCATTATAATGATATCGAAATCCTGAGCCTTGACCTTTTCAACGGCTTCCATTCCGTCCTCCGCCTGAACAACTTCAAATTCGTTGAATTCGGCGTATTCCTTTATGATCTCTCTTATTCTGGGTTCGTCGTCCACTACCAGCATTTTAGGCATAATATTGACCTCCCTGTAATTTTTTTGTTTTTCTATCTGCGCCGACTGTGCAGGGATAATGCACTTTACTGCGCTTACATTATTATAATACATTTATTATGTGTAATTACTGTGAAAATTTACGGAATTTTAGACTAAAACCTCGGAAGATAATTTCACAAAAAATAGGGGCATGATTTTCTTGACAAGTGTCAAAAAAAGTGATAGTATATCTATAGTAATCACAAAAAGGAGCAGTTATCATGAGTAAAGAAG
>JBJERD010000320.1:0-8259 GCA_051882095.1 Oscillospiraceae bacterium | reverse complement strand
CTCCGTAACCACGCCGGAAATCTCGTTAAAGGGCTTTGTATACTGATTGGCATATGTCAGAAAGCAGGAAAGCTGACCTACCGAAAAGCCACCGCCTATTGCCGCAAAAGCTCCGATAATTCCTACAAAGTTATACACAAGCCCGTTTACAAACCTTGTACATGGATTTGTCAGCGAAGAGAAAAAGGTCGCTTTTACTCCCACCTGCTGCAAATTCTTGTTAAGCACGTCGAAGCGTTCTTCCGATTCGTCCTCATAGGCGAAAGCCTTTACTATTTTCTGATTGCCCACCATTTCTTCAACAAGCGAGGTCATTTCTCCTCTTGCCTCAGACTGCGCCTTGAAAAGTGTGAAGGTGTTTTTGGCTATAAACCTTGCCACAAACAGCGAAACGGGAGTTATCACTACAACCACAAGAGTTATCTTCACGTTTATTGAAAGCATAAAGCCAAGTGTTCCGAATATTGTAACAATGCCCGTGAAAAGCTGTGCAAAGCCCATAAGAAGTCCGTCGGAGACCTGCTCGATATCGGTGATGAGTCTGCTTATCATATCTCCCTGAGGATGTCCGTCGATATATTTCAGCGGAAGCCTCTGGAGATTTTTAAATGCGTCGTTTCTCAGATCTCTTACCGTGTAATAGGTCACTTTATTTGTGCAAAGCGACATCAGCCATTGTGATACGCCTGTTATCACCACTACCACAGACAGCTTTTTAAGAATAGGAACAAGTCCGCCGAAATCCACTCTGCCCTCGTCGATGATAAGGTCAATTCCGTCGCCCATAAGTATAGGTGCATAAAGGGTGGAAGCTACCGATATTACGGCAAGGACAAGCGCTGCAACAAGCAGCCATGTGTGCGGACCTACATATTTCAGCAAGGGTTTAAGCACGGAAACTCCGCCGGTTTTTTTCTTTTCCATATCAGCGGACCTCCTTTGGAGCATTTTCTTTATACTGCTGTGAGCTGCATATCTCACGATAAACTCCGCAGTTTTCAAGCAGCTGTTCATGAGTTCCCAGACCAACAAGTTCGCCGTCGTCAAGCACGATAATCTTATCTGCGTACCTGATTGAGGACACTCTCTGCGACACGATAAATACTGTCATGCCGTCGGTCTTTTCGGCTATCGCCTTTCTCAGTCTTGCGTCTGTGGCAAGGTCGAGAGCGGAAGCCGAGTCGTCGAGAATAAGTATCTCAGGCTTGCCCACAAGCGCTCTTGCAATGGTCAGTCTCTGCCGCTGACCGCCCGACAGGTTTTTGCCCTCCTGCACAAGCTGATGGTCAAGACCATCGGGCTTGGCGTTTACAAAGTCAAGAGCCTGCGCTATATCGAGAGCCTGCAATATTTCCTCATCTGAGGCGTTTTTGTCACGCCACTGCATATTTTCTCTTATTGTACCCTTAAAAAGCACAGCCTTCTGGGGAACAATGCCTATCTTTCCTCTCAGCTGCTCAAAGGGATAATCGGAAACGTCTGCGCCGTCAACAAGTATTTTTCCTCCCGAATACTGATAAAGCCTCGGGATAAGATTTACGAGAGTGGATTTTCCCGAGCCTGTACCGCCGATGATTCCCACAGTTTCACCTCTGCCTGCGGTAAAGCTGATATTTCTAAGTGCAGGCTCGTCCGAGTCCTCATAGGAAAAATCTACGTTTTCAAAAACTACGGCAGGTGCGGAAGTATCGCAGCTTACGCAGCTTCTGCCCTCGTCCGTGACGGTAGGCTTTACCGCAAACACTTCGTTTATTCTCACCGAAGAAGCCTGAGCCTTTGTTATGGAGGTCACAAGCAGAGCAACTGCAAGCAGCGCCAGCAGTATCTGATTCATATAGCTGGTAAGAGCAATAAGCTCGCCCTGAGTTATTCCGCCGATGTTTACGTCTATTCCGCCGAACCAGATTATCGCAATTATTGCGGCGTATACTATAACATAGGTGCAGGGATTCATCAGCGCCGAGATTCTTCCTGCTTTTATCTGTATATCAAGCAGGCTGTCGGCGTTCTCGTGAAACTCCTGCTCCTCATTTTTCTGTCTTGAAAAGGCTCTGATAACTCTTACTCCCGACAGGTTCTCGCCTACCTGCAAGGTAGTTTTATCAAGCTTTTTCTGAATTTGCTTAAACATAGGCACCGTCTTGTGCATAACAAAATAAATAACGAAAGCCAGCACGGGAGCGGCTATAAGGAATATAAGTGTAAGCTTGACCGAAACGGTAAACGCCATTATTATTGCGCCCAGCACGATAAAAGGCGACCGCAGAAACAGTCTTAGCAGCATATTTACGCCCGTCTGTGCCTGATTGATGTCGACCGTCATTCGGGTAACAAGCGTTGAGCTTCCTATCTTATCTATCTCGGCATGAGAAAAGGTATTGATATGGCGGTAGAGATCCTTTCTAAGCTCGGTACCGAAGCCAAGCGAAGCCTTTGCCGCAAAATACTGAGCGGTCAGCGAACAGGTCAGTCCCAGTATGCCAAGAAACACCAGCACTCCGCCCATTTTAAGAATATAGGTCTTGTCGCCCGAAGCGATTCCCACGTCGATTATTTTAGCCATTACAAGCGGTACGGCAAGCTCAAAGCAAGCCTCGATAAGCTTGAACAGCGGACCGAATATGCTTTGGATCTTATAATTTTTAAGATATCTGAACAGCTTTAGCATCTTTTTTCTCCTCATAATTTTATTGCTGCGCACACGCACACAATTAGTATAACATAATTATATAGTTCAAGGCAATTTTTTTGTTGCAAATTTGTAAATTTTGTGATATACTAATCATCGGAACAAAAAGAAAAGGAGATTTATATGGAAGCAATAAACAACATAGATTTTGCAATACTTGACGCTTTGCAGAAGATACACAATACGGTGCTTGATTTTATCATGCAGGTATTCACCACAAGCGGCGACAACGGTTATATCTGGATAGCCCTGTGCGTTGTGCTGCTGTGCATACCAAAGACCCGAAAGATAGGCATTTACGCTGCGCTCACCCTGTTAGTGGAATTTATCTTAAACGATATGGTGCTGAAAGAGATAATCGCCCGTGAACGACCTTTCATTCAGCACACGGGAATAGACACCATAATCAAGCAGCCAAGCGGATACTCATTCCCGTCGGGACACTCGGCATCCTCTTTTGCAACGGCGACTGCCGTATTTCTGCACTACAAAAAAATCGGCATACCATGTCTGATTGCGGCAGGGATAATCGCTTTTTCACGGCTTTATTTCTATGTGCATTTCCCCTCCGACGTATTGATCGGAAGTCTTTTCGGGATTGCAATTGCCATAGGAATACACAAGCTGCTTGACTATATTATTAAAAAAAGAGCTGCCAAAAAGGACGGCGAAGAATAATACAAAGCGGTGCGTTATTAAAACGTACCGCTTTATTGTTATATTATTATCCCCACCTTAGCAAGGGCTCTGGAAAGGGTATCAAAGTCGAGAGGATAGATATCGCTTTCATCGGTTTTATGTTCAAAATCGTAACGCTTGAACTGAATGTAGTTTTCCTCATAGTTTTCGGAGGTGTACACAAAAGCCATAATATACTGGTTTTTCACAGCATAATAATTAACGGGCTTCAAAGTTAATACCGCCTTGGAGTCACGCCGCATTGCCGATGTAAGCTGGGAAAAATCGGTATCAACATAGCTTATCTTGCGGCATTTCATGTCTTTTACTCTCTTTTTCAGCGGAAGCTCCTTTTCGGTTTTTTCGCCTTTTCTGAAAATATCAAGTAAGCCCATTTTTATTCTCCTTCACAATCAATTTACTTATTTTGATTATACCACGGCTTGTCCGCACCGTCAACAGAAAAAGAGCGTTTTTCTTCCGAACACGACGGAATTTACACGATTGTTGTTGACTTTTATATTGGAATTTTATATAATGTAAATATATATACAATTCCGGGGGTGAGCCCGGGTTGCATAACTAACTGAAAGGAATGTCATTTCAATGGCAAAAAAGGTTTATGACAACAGAGAACTGTCATGGCTGAAATTCAACACCAGAGTTCTTGAAGAAGCTCAGGACAGCAAGGTCCCGTTAATGGAAAGACTGAAGTTCACCGCTATCTTCGGCAGCAATCTGGATGAATTTTTTATGGTAAGAGTCGGCTCGCTTATAGATCAGGCTATCGTTGACGACGACGACCGTGACGGTAAGACTAAAATGCGTCCCTCCGAGCAGCTTTCCGCTATTTACTCAAAGGTAAGAGAGCTGAACGAGATAAAGGATAAAACGGTTTCGGCTATAAACAAGGAGCTGGAGCTTAAAGGCTTTTACCGCAAAACAATGAAAAACCTTTCAAGCCCCGAGCAGAAGTTTATCGAGGCTTATTACGCATATGAAATAAAGCCCTTTCTCAATGCGCTTATTATCGACAAGCGCCACCCTTTCCCTTTCCTGAACAACGAGGACATTTATGCAGTCGCCAGGATAAGTGCAAAGTCGGGGGTAAAGCTTGGGATAATCAGCTGCGCAGGCAACTATGAACGTGTGGTTTTCCTGCCGGCGCAGAATAAAGAGGACGTTAATTATATTCTGGCGGAGGATATTATCCTTCACTATGCCGACACGGCTTTCGAGTCTTACAAGATAGAAGAAAAGGCTCTGATGAGAATTACCAGAAACGCCGATATCGACGTTGACGAGGGATTTGACAACGAGCTTGATTTCAGACAGAATATGTCCGCTCTCATCAGCAAGAGAAAAAGGCTCAGACCTGTAAGATTGCAGCTTTCAAAAGCCATATCTGAGCTTGCACAGGACGAACTTCTTTCAAGGCTTGAGCTGTCGAAAAAGCAGACCTTTATTGAAAAATCTCCCCTTGATATGAGCTATGTGTTCTCGGTTGCTTCAAAGGCTGAGGCTCGCAAAGAGCTGTTTTTCAACAAGGCTGAGCCGCAGCAGTCAAGAATGGTACAGCACGGCGTTTCGATGATGCATCAGATCGACAAGGGAGATATCCTGCTCTCCTATCCCTACGAGTCGATGAAGCCGTTTATAAAGCTGCTTGAAGAAGCAGCCGCAGACCCCAACGTGACATCAATAAAAATGACTCTCTACAGAGTTGCGAAAAACTCAAAGATAGTCAAGGCGCTTTGCACAGCCGCCGAAAACGGCAAGGACGTTGTGGTGCTTGTTGAGCTTCGTGCAAGATTTGACGAAGAAAACAACATCGGCTGGTCTAAGTTCCTTGAAGAAGCAGGCTGCCAGGTTATGTACGGTCCCCACGGGCTGAAAGTTCATTCAAAGCTTTGCCTTATCACCAAAAAATCGGGCAAGGGCGTGAAGTATTACACGCAGGTGGGCACGGGAAACTACAATGAAAAAACCGCCGAGCTTTACACAGACCTTTGCCTTATGACCGCCAACGCAGATATCGCCGCAGACGCAGCGGACGTTTTCACCAAGCTTTCTATCGGAGAGCTGGTGGAAAACACAAGAGCTCTTCTGGTAGCTCCCCATTGTCTGCAAAACAGGATCCTTGAAATGATGGATAACGAGATAACCATTGCCCGTGCAGGCGGCGAGGGTTATGTTGGCGCAAAGCTCAACTCGCTTACCGACAAGGCGATCATCGACAAGATAATCGAGTGTTCTCAGGCAGGCGTAAAAGTAGAGCTTGTTATCCGTGGAATTTCATGTCTTGTGGCAGGAGTAAAGGGCGTTACGGAAAACGTCAGGATAATATCCATAGTCGGAAGATTTCTGGAACATTCGAGAATTTATATTTTCGGTACGGGAGTTCGCAAAAAGGTCTACATATCCTCCGCCGATTATATGACAAGAAATACCCGCAGAAGAGTGGAGGTAGCCGCTCCCCTGCTGGACGAGGGCATCAGACAGCGTGTTATCGACTATTTCAACACACAGCTGTCCGATAACGTCAAAGCAAGAGAACAGCTTTCAAACGGCACCTACCGCCATGTGACGACAGGCGAGATACCAATTAACTCGCAGGAGCATTTTTATGCCGAGGCATATGCCAACGCTCCCAAGGAACCGGCAGCTCCCGAAAAGAAGAGCTGGTTTGCAAGACTGCTTGCCAAGTTCAAAAGAAAAAAACAGCAATAAGATAACGTCCGAGGGCGCATGCCTTCGGACGTTTTTTGTCGGTCAAACAACTACCCGGGCATGACTGCCGCCGGAAGTGTTCTTCGTTATAACTATCTGCCGCTGTATCCTGTTTTTAAGCTCCGACACATGAGAGATTATACCCACAAGACGGTTGCTCTGAGACAGTCTGATAAGCGTTGTTATCGCCTGAGAAAGAGCTTCCTCGTCCAGAGAACCGAAGCCTTCGTCGATAAACAGCGTGTCAAACTGTATTCCGCCGCTCATGGACTGTATCTCGTCGGACAAACCGAGAGCAAGAGCCAGCGCCGCCTGGAACGATTCTCCGCCCGACAGCGTTTTTACACTTCGCTGAGCGCCGCAGCAATGGTCGATAACGTCAAGATCAAGCCCCGTCTTTGAGCGCTGGTTTTCCGCAGTTTCACGCCGTTTCAGCTCGTATCTGCCGTCGGTTATCTCCATAAGCCGCCTGTTGGCTCTCATGATTATCCTTTCAAAATACACCGCCTGAACATAGGTCTCAAGATTAAGCTTGTCCTTTCCGCTGGTCTGACCGTTTATAGTCGCCCACAGCGGCTGGAGCCAGCCAAGAGTCTGACTTGCCCTGTCCTGCTGCTCCTTCAGCTGCTTTGCGTCTTTGAGAATATCACCCAGCGACCGCACATTGGCGAACAGCTCCTTTTCCTCGTCGGAAGCCTTTTTCTGCATCAGCTCCAGCCCGACCTTTTCTTCTTCAAGCTTCTTTGTGTCTATCGGCTCTTTTTTCTCCAGTCTGCTTTCAAGATCAGCCGCTGCGCCTTTCATGTTTTCAACAGAGATCATTTTCTCTTCATACGCCTTTTTGGCAGCTGCCGAACTCTCGCTTATCTCTGCCGACTGCTTTTCAAGGTCGGCGATTTTTTTCTTGGCATCGGCAAGAGTTTTGTATTCAAGCTTGTCAAGCCGTTCACGACATTCTTCCCTCATTCGCTTGATAACTGCGTCCTGATTGGAGGACTCGCTTTCAAGTGCGGAAATCTCGTCGTTCAGCTTTTTGAGTGCTTCCTCCGCCTGCGGTATCTTCACCGAAAGCTTATCCTTCAGCTCCTTGTCAGCCAAAGCTGCCGACAGCTCTTTTTTGGCTTTTTCAAGCTTTGAACTATTCTGCTCTCTGCCGTCGAAAATAAGCCTGCCTATGTTCTCGCTTTCTGCCGGGATGCCAAGCTTATCTGCGATATCCGCAAGACGTTCTGCGGCGTTATCGCAGGCGGTCTTGCATGAAGCTGCTTTTGCTCCCGCCTTTTCAAGCTCCGACGAGCTTTTCTCGAACCGCTTCTTTGACTGCTCAACCTGCTGCTGGTCAGCCGCTCCGCTGTGCATTTTCGCAGGGGACGGATGACTTTTTGAACCGCACACAGGGCATGGCTCGCCGTCTTGAAGCTGCTGTGCCATAATACCTGCCTGTGCGTCGAAATATTCGGTATACAGCCTGTTGTACTCCGCCAGATACTGCTCTCGCTGCTCCCTTGCGTCTGAATATTCCCTCAAAGCTTTTTCATTGTCTTTTTTCAGACTGCTAAGCAGAGCCAAAGCCTCCTGAGCCTTTTGATACTCCGCTTCTCCGTCTTTCAGCTTGTCGGCTTCTGCTTTTAACTCTCCGATAGCCTGCTCAACAGACGAAAGCTCTCCAAAACGCTTTTTCAGCTGTTCAAGCTGACGGGACAAAGCCTGCTGCTGTTTCTTTTTTTCCTCAGTCCTTGCCGCTCTTTCGTCTATCTCTTTGCGCAGGGCGATACCGTCGGCTTTTATCTTTTCAAGCTCCACATACTGGGGCAGCAGAGCTTTTAATCCGTCCGCCTGAGAGCGCAGCTTTTCGCCCAGCTTGTCCTGCTCCTGCGCCTGCAAAAGCTTTTCCTGCAAAGACTTTATTTCTTTTTCTTCAAGCTCCAGAGTTTTTATCAGACGGATATACCGCTCATAATTTTCGTTGTGACTTTTTATCTTGTTCAGCTCTTCCAGCAGACTGTCATACTTTGGTTTAAGCTCTTTTGAACTGCCTTCAAGCTCCTTGCGGCGCTGTTCAAGCTGAAATATCTTGTCATTTACAGCCTTGCAGCAGTCCTCGTACGGCTGCGGCTCGCCGTCCGTCACTTTTGCAAACAGCACTTGCATTTCTTTTTCCT
>JBJERD010000319.1:0-8335 GCA_051882095.1 Oscillospiraceae bacterium | reverse complement strand
AAATGTCATGGTCGATGACGGAAGCTGCTATACGCAGGTCACGGCGGCAAACGTCACCGAGCTTTACCGCAGGCAGAATGAGCTTCAGCAGGATAACAAACGGCTAAAGGAGTATGCCCGGCGAATTCGCCGCCTTTCCGAAGATATACTGACGCTTATCCGTGAGGAAGAAACGCTGACCATGAAAATGAGAGTTCACGACGATATAGGCAGAAGCGTTATTGCGACACGAAAGTTTTTGCAGCAGAACAGACCGATGAGTGAGCTTGACCTTACCGTGTGGAAAAACGCCGTCCGATTGTTGAAGCATGAAAACGAGCTGTCGGAGGAAAGGTCAGGTGCCGCAAAGCTTCTGAAAGCAGCCGAAAGCATAGGCATACGCATTATTGTCAGGGGAGAATTTCCAAAAAACTCTGTCGTTTCGGAATGTCTTCTCTCGGCAGTTCGGGAATGTATGACAAACGCTGTACGTCACGCTGCGGCTGATGAATTGTATGTGGAAGTGGAATATGTAGGCGATAACGTATGTGCAGTCATCTCAAACAACGGGACTGTTCCCGAGAACGAGGTCGCAGAGGGCGGAGGTCTGTCTTCGCTGCGTGTAAGCATTGAAAACAAGGGTGGAACAATGAAAGTTAAAAGCTTTCCGAGATTTGAGCTTTACGTTTCTGTTCCCATAAGTCCGGAGGAAAAGTTATGATAAACGTACTGATAGTAGAAGACCAGCGTATGATACGGGAAACTATGGAAAATTACATAACTCAGTGCGAAGGCTACAGTCTTGCAGGCTCGTTGTCGGGAGCAGGCTCCGCTGAATTGTTCTGTTCATTGGAAAATGTGGATCTTGTTCTTATGGACGTCTGCACGGAAAACGGCGAAAGCGGTTTTGAAGCTGCCAAAAGCATCAAGGAGCGTTTTCCGCAGATAAAGATCATCATAGTTACATCAATGCTTGACGCAGGCTATCTTGACCGTGCAAGAGAGGTGGGAGCAGACAGCATATGGTTCAAGGACGCAAGCCCTACTGAGCTTATGGCTGTGGTAGAGCAGACTGTCAGCGGAATATCTGTGTATCCCGACAAAACTCCTCAGGTGATGATAGGCAACGCTTCCAGCTATGATTTCACCGAAGCAGAGATAAAGGTACTCAGACTTCTTGTGGAGGGAATGACCTACAGAGAAATGGCTGACACTTTGAATCTTTCAGTTGAGACTGTCAAATCTCAGGTGGGCAGTATGCTGAAAAAAACAGGCTTCAAATCAAAGACCAAGCTTGCTGCAATGGTGATAAGCAAACGGCTGATAGTCAGCGGCTATTGAAATCTGCTGTAAAAATCCGTCTGAATTGCTGTGTTGTGGCTTTGATTTGCGGCAATCGAAAAAATATTTTTGAAAAAAATTGCGTTTATCCCCCATTTGGGGGATGTGCTTTTTTTTAAAATATGTATAATAATAAATAGGGTATGTACAGTGGCAGCTGTTCACAATACATTCAATTAGAAAAGGCGGTCATTTTCATGAGCTTATTTTTGCGTATGACTCAACAGTTTGATAAGCTGAAAAGGAAAAACAAAGCCCCGCATTGTGATATTTCCGAGCTGAGAGGGTTTTCAATGTTATGCGTACACATGAACAGATGCTATAGCTATTTATTTTCTGTTTCAAAGGATAAAGATATCTGGCTTTTCACCGCAGACTGCTGGACACACGACCATGAAAAAGATACTGAATTTTCAGACAAGACCGTAAGTGATGAAGACATTGAAAAGCTGTTGGATATCATTGAAAGACATGATGTAATAGCTAATGCAAAAAAGTATAAGAAACCGAAAAAATCCCGTTTGCAGATAATGGACGAGACTGTTTACTGCTTCGGCATTACGGTTAGTGATACAGTTTTTTCGGGAGGAGAGCTTGCATCTGATGCAAGAGGAAAACTGGAGCGTTATTTTTTCAGCCTTGCCGAAAAATATGACGTTGAAGAATAAATTATTTTAGGGGGTATTAATTATGGCGTTTTTTGACAAACTAAAAGACCAGGCTGCCGCTGCCGTGTCGGGAGCGATAGGCAAAGCAGCTGCCGAGGCAGGCAGCAAAAGCAAAAGAATAGTGTTTGCTGATCTGCCTGAAACACTTGAAGCATTTAAGGCGCTTGAGCAGGCTTCGCTTTCCGATCCCTTTGATACGGCTGCGCTGACGGTAGTTGCATTGTGTATGTTCCCGTCGGACAAAGAGCTTTGCTATCAGATGCTTGATCATCTTCGTGGACCCAGACCTATGAGCGGAATGGATAAGCAGTTTATTGCCGACCGCTTCCGTGACAAGGATTATGTGCCTCGTTCTTACTTTGAGGGCGCTGTACCGGGCAATGATTATATGCCCACTTCGCCTTATACCATAACGGTAAGCTCGGATCCTCATTCATATGACGAGCAGGGAATAGCAAAGCTGTTTATACCGTCGGGCGGTGCGGATTCTCCCAGACCGATCAAGCTGAGACAGGCAAAGGACGGCAAATGGTATCTGTGGGAGCAGTATCTGCTGGCCGGTATCCGCCAGCCTGAAAGCAGCAATCCATGGGCGTAGCGTGCGGTAGTCGGACAGGAGTGATGACATGAGCAGAAAAATAATAACCTTAGCCGCAGTATTGGCAATTCTTGCAGCTTTTTCGAGCTGCGGCGAAGTTGAAGACAGTTCAGCCAACAGCAGCGAGGCAACGTCCTCGGTTGCACAAAGCTCTGCGGAAAGCTCAGAGCAGTCCTCTGAGACTGAGCAGTCGTCGCAGCAGGATGAGAGTGAAGCCTCCGAAAGCAGCGAAGCTGCGGAGAGCCAACCCGAGCAGGAAGACCTTTCATATGTTGATCGTATAGACGGCGTTTGGTATATTGACGGAGACATTGATGCCGCATTTATTTATATTGATAATACAGGCTCATTCACAGCTTATTATGCTGACAGCAATGTTGAAGCTGTGGGCAAGGTAAAGCATGAGAAGACCGAAAACGATAATGAAGAATATCGGTTTGCGCTATATACCGAGGACGGCGAGCCGTATCTTTCTTTTGCAGACGGCGGAACGGGAATGCTTGATTTCGTCACAGACAGCGGCGTAAGATATGTACTTATGAGCGGCGAGGGCGGATTTGCCGATGACGGACGTGGAAACGATGGGGGAGAAAACAGCGGAGATACTGATAGCGATAAACAGGGCGCATATGAACTGTTTGTGGGAGATTGGTACTGCGGAAGAGCTCAGCTATGTATATCGGCAACCGACAGCGGCGAGTTTCTGGGAGAGGTCATTTGGGGCGACAGCGCATCTTCTTATGTGAAATGGGAATATATGCTGACATTCAATTCCGAAAGCAAAAGTATGGTGTGCAAAGAAAAGGCGACTAAGACATACTTTACCACAGATGAAAACGGCAAAGAAAGCGCCTCGGTTCTGTATAAGGACGGTAGCGGAAGCTTTTATGCAAAAGACGGCGTTCTTACATGGGAGGACAATGAAGAAAACATAGGCGAGGATATGGAGTTTGAAAGAGATAACAGATAATAGCTCGGTATAGTGTAGGATAAAAACATAGGAGCCTTGTTATTAGTTAATTTACGTTATAACTAACGTAAAAATAAATTATTTTAGGAGGAAGCCAATATGAAAAAACTGAAAATCGTTTCTGCAGTCTGCGCAATGGCGCTCACATCAGCACTGTGTTTTACGGGATGCGGAACGGGGGACGCCGGACATTATGATTTTTATTCCATGACTGACGACGGCGAGACTTTCACACAGGAAGACATGGAAAAGGTGTACAAAGAAATAGGAGAAAAAGCTCCCGAAATGTATCTTGAGCTTGAAAAAGACGGCAGCGGCAAGCTGGTGCTTGGCGATGACGACACCGAGGACATTGAATGGGAGGACGGAGTTATCACAGTAGACGGCGAAGAAATTGAATATACCATTGAAGACGGTAAGCTGTCTATGGAAAAAGACGGCAGCAAAATGGTATTTGAAAAGGCTGAGTAACATCATTTCTTACGATTCCAAGAGCCCGGCAAGCCGAAAGGCGGCGTCGGGCTTTTCTTGTTTCAGAACATATCAAAATTTAACAACAGAGCAAAAATATCCTCGCTTTGTATGTGAAATAGTTTGTTTTCAAAAGCAATATGTTCATATTTCACTAAAATCAACAGCATAAATCGTGCATAATTTTTTGTACGAATTTTAAATTAACTATTGCTTTAATTGTTTATTTGTGATATAATACAAATGTACGGTTATTATTCTAAAAGTTTTTGAATATTATTTACTGTAAATTATGTTTGCGAAAGGACAGGTTAGTAATGGCTTTAAAGAAGAAAAAAGATGAGTCAACTAATGACAAGATCGTCAGATTATTTCAGGAAGGAAAGACTGTAGAGGAGATCTGCGCTGAAACAGAGCTGCGCAACGATATTGTCGTAGGCGTAGTAAGAAGAAAGCTGGGACCTGACAGCATTCCCGAAACTGTCATCACTGCAAAGCCTAAGAATATACAGTCGGCTGAAAATGAAAGCCCTGCTGCCGATGAAGAGGTAGATACAGAGGGCATGACCAAGCTTGAAAGATATATGCTTGAAAAGAAAAAGAAGCAGGAAGAGGAGGAGAGCGCTCCTTCCGAAGGCAGAGTAAGCCTTGTTGAAGATTATATGAGGCAGAATAATATCACAAACGAGCCTGTGTCAGCTCCGAATACAGCTGAGATGGAGTCTATTTCTCTTGACTCTATTTCTGCCGTGCCGCTGATGCCGGAAGAGCCTGTGCCTGCCGCTGTTGAGATATCCGAGATGGATTCTGTTTCTACAGCTGAGCTGAATGTTGCCGATAATGTTGTGGAAAACAACTTTGAAGCTGCTGACGTTGACGCTGCACCTGCAGAGACTTCAGACCCTGCTGCTTCCGCTGAAAACTCCAGCAAGGCAGTTGATAAGATGAAGGCTTTCGCAATGAGCCAGATCGAAGCAAACAACGCTAAGATCTCCGACCTGGAAGAAAAGGCAGTCAAGCTGGAGGCTGAATATGCTCCGCAGATCGAGGCTGCAAACAATGCGCTTACAGAAAGTCAGAACAATTATGAAGCTGTTGAGGCTAAGTTCTCGGAAGCTTATGCAAACAACGAAAAGGCTAGGGAAGAGCACAGAGCCGCTCTTGCAAAGGCTGAGGATGACTACCGCAGAAAGCTTGAGGAGATCGACGCTGAATACAAGCAGGCTACATCTGCCGCAAACGAAAAGCTCCAGGCTTATGAGGAGACCTCTAAGGCTGTTCTCGACAATCTTGATAGCGAGAAATCCGCAGCTCAGGCAGACCTGTTGGCAAAGCAGAACACTGTAAACGATCTGCGTGCTAAGATGACATCCGAGAGCGAGGCTATAGCAGTTCAGATCAAGGGTCTGAAGGACGAAAACGACGGATATCAGGACTTCCTTGTATAATATTTATTGGGTACATAAAAAGACGGCAGCTGGTCTGCCGTCTTTAATATTTCAGCCGGCAGTCATCTGACTGTCGGCTGTTTTTATCAGCTGTAGCTTGTGGTCTTTGCTTTTGTCACTCCGATATAAGTTTTGCCGGAATTGATCTTCAGTTCTTTGCCGTCGGTAGTTTTCAGAACAAGTCTGCCTTTTTCGCTGTCCTTGGACCATGTTATCTTTTGAACCGTTCCGGCGGAGAAGCAATAGCCGTAGCCGCCTGTCCAGTCAAGAGAGAGAAGTCCGTTGTCGTTTTTTATTACCTTTATATCGTTTGACGCAAGCACGATAACGTTGGTGTATGCAAGCTGCTTGTTTGCGGCAGAGTCCATATGCTTGCTGCCGTTGTGCTGTTTTTTGTAGGTCTTGCTTTTTTCGTCATATGTAAATGTGGAATAGTAGCTGTTGGAAAACTGGATATTCACCTTAGTTGCAGCTTCGTCCGACAGCTTTTTGAATTTATCGGTAAATGAAAATGCGGCTTTGTTAGAGCTTTCGGTCAGCTCGGAACGTATACCCGAAGCTTTGATCTGAGCAGGTATCTCCGAGCCGTCACAGTAGCCTGTATGCTCTGTGGAATAAGCGCCCACACGATTGGGGTCACGCTTGAACAGCACGCTGTTGTATTCGCCGTCAATATGGTCGATAGCAAGAGTCTCCAGCTTGTTTGCGGCAATGTATTTGTCAATTCCCCAATGGAGATAAACTGCGTCAAAGGACGAAGCAAAATAAGCAAAATAGTAGCGGCAGCTTCTTACCGAGCAAACGTCGGGAACCTTTGTATAGTCCGCATAGAGCGCCATCATTCGTGTAATGCCGCCCTCGACGGGACATTCAAACATCACATCGGCGTCATATATGCCATACTGTGGAAGAGAAGCGCTTATGTTGTTTATCATTATCGCAACAGGTCTTTTACCTACTGCGCTTTTTGAAACGTCGTTTTTGCCGGTCAGAATATTAAAATTCTCCTTCTTCTTGGTTTCTTTCGGAGCTTCTTCTTCGGCTTTTGTTGTTTCGGTTTTCTTGGCGGTCGTAGCTTTGGTTTCCGCAGAAGTGACTGTAGTTGAAGACTGAGTAGTTTCAGTCTTTTTTTCAACATCAGCTTTTTTGCCGCATGAAGCTGAACAAAGGATCAGACTTATGCATACGACGGCAGAAAGCGCACTTTTTATCTTGAACATTATATACTTCCTTTCGGCGCATAGCTTGCTGTATTTATTATATTCCTTTTTGCGCCCTGTGTCAACATATTATTACATTCTGTCGGCAAATCAGCTGTTGAGCTTTTTGATAGTTTCGTCAAAAATAAATCTGTAGGTATCGTTGTCATAGTGAAGTCCGTCAGCTGAATTAAATCCGTGTTCTTTCAGAAGACTGTAGATATCTATGTATCTCTCGGGATAACAGCTTGCAAGAGTGGAATTAAAGCTCTGTATCTGCTTTGTTGTGCAGTTTATTGTGGATGAGTCGTTGATAGGATTGACCGACATATAATAAAAGTTCTGCTGGGGATACCTTATCGAAAGCTCGTCGTATTTTGAAAGATACAGCGCTATGTTGTTTATGTCGTTAACGCCCATAGCAATTATTATATCATAATGCTTGTCGGGGTCTTCACTCAGCATCTGCTCCAGCTGAGGGACGGCTTCGTTTTCAAACCAGTAGTAACCCATTGAGGACTCGGCAATAAAATGAACTCCGTCGCCTGCGTCAACAGCCTGCGAAAGCTGAACTGTCCGTGAATCGCCGATAAAGATATATCCGTCTTTGTTCACGGTTTTCAGCGTGCTGTAGGAGCTTTCGCTGAAAATATCTCCGCTGCCGTCATTAGTGAAAGCCATTATGCGGAAATTGTAATCGGTATTGCTGTTAAGCCCCGAAACGGTGCAGCTGTTCTGCGAAGCGTCAACTGTCTGAATAGTTTCCCATTGCGCAGAGTCTTCCATGAACTGATCTATCTGATATCCCGTGCAGGCTACCTCAGTCCATTTGAATCTTATCTCGGTTGAAAAGGCAATAGATGAAACAATTTCGGGAGCTTGGGGAAGTGTGGCGGCGAAGAGCGTTTCGGATTCTTTTCCCAGAACGATACCGCTGCCGTCTTTTTTGAACAGCCTTACCATATAGCAGTACTGTGTTCCCGGAGACAGATTTTTATCGGTGAAGGCAGTACCGTCTGCACCCTGTACTGAACCGACTTCTGCCCATTGTCCGTTATCCTGCCTGTATACCTTATAGCCTGCTGCTCCGCTGAAGCTGCTCCAGCTGAAAGATATTTCGCTGTCGGTATTTTCATAATCGGCATCTATCTTTACCTGCGGAAGATTTTCGTCAACAGTCTGAATCTGCGAGTCGCCATCGCCGTATATAGGCATTTTTTCGGCATTTGCCTTTGCAAAAAAATACCCCACGGCAACGCCGCAGGCAATAAGCGTCACGGCAGCGCAAACGGCGCATATAATAATTTTTTTCATGAATGATTACCTCTGTGAAAGAACATAGATTTCGACATTAAAAGACATTACACCTCATTATATCACAAACAGCGCCATGATTTCAAGGGCTTGAGACGATTTTTGTGCAGAGTTTTGACAGATTTACGGCTTAAACGCCAAAAAATATTGCAAAACCACTTGAAATTTAAACCAAGATGTGATACAATTATTAAGGCGTAAAAAGCTTAAAAAAGTCTATGTATACAGCAATAAAATATACAGATTTATTTTACAAAATTGAGGTTGACAGATCCATGCCTTACGAGTATAATCAGACAGACAGACAGACAGACAGACAGACAGACAGACAGACAGACAGACAGACA
>JBJERD010000318.1:0-8425 GCA_051882095.1 Oscillospiraceae bacterium | reverse complement strand
GAGGGTTTATTATGACAATCAAACCGTTACTGGACAGAGTAGTAATTAAAATGGTAGAGGCTGAGGAGACCACCAAGAGCGGAATAATCCTTGCAGGCTCTGCAAAGGAGAAGCCTCAGATCGCCGAGGTCGTTGCAGTTGGCGAGGGCGGCGTTGTTGACGGCGAAGAGGTAAAGATGTATCTTAAGGTGGGCGACAAGGTGCTTATGAACAAGTACAGCGGCACAGAGGTCAAGCTTGACGGTGAGGAATACACTATTTTAAGACAGTCTGATGTTCTTGCTATCGTTGAGGAATAACTACGGCACATTTATAATAGTATAAAGATAAAAATAAAAAAGACAAAAACGGATAATTTGGAGGTTGATTTACATGGCAAAGGATATTATTTACGGAGAGGCTGCAAGAAAGGCTCTTCAGGCAGGTATCGACAAGCTGGCTGATACCGTTAAGATCACACTGGGACCTAAGGGAAGAAACGTAGTTCTGGACAAGAAGTTCGGCGCTCCGCTTATCACAAACGACGGTGTTACTATCGCTAAGGAGATCGAGCTGGACGACGCTTTTGAGAACATGGGCGCACAGCTTGTTAAGGAAGTTGCTACAAAGACAAACGACGCTGCAGGCGACGGTACAACTACAGCAACTCTGCTTGCACAGGCTCTTGTCAGAGAGGGTATGAAGAACATTGCGGCAGGCGCTAATCCAATGGTAGTAAGAAAGGGTATGTCCAAGGCTGTTGACGCTGCTGTTGAGACTATCGTTGCAAATTCCAAGAAGGTTGAAGGCACAGCCGATATTGCAAGAGTAGCAACAGTATCATCTGCTGACGAAACAGTAGGCGAGCTTATTGCAGAGGCTATGGAAAAGGTTTCAGCTGACGGCGTTATCACTATTGAAGAGTCAAAGACTGCCGAGACCTACAGCGAAGTGGTTGAAGGTATGCAGTTCGACAGAGGATACATTGCACCTTACATGGTAACAGATACAGACAAGATGGAAGCAGTTCTGGACGACGCTTACATTCTTATCACAGACAAGAAGATCTCGAACATTCAGGAGATCCTTCCTTTGCTGGAGCAGATCGTACAGGCAGGCAAGAAGCTGCTTATCATTGCCGAGGACGTTGAGGGCGAGGCGCTTTCAACTCTTATCGTAAACAAGCTGAGAGGAACATTCACCTGTGTGGCAGTCAAGGCTCCCGGCTTTGGCGACAGAAGAAAAGAAATGCTTCAGGATATTGCAATTCTCACAGGCGGTCAGGTAATTTCAGAGGAGCTTGGTCTTGAGCTGAAGGAAACAACCATTGACCAGCTTGGCAGAGCAAGACAGGTAGTTGTTCAGAAGGAGAACACCATTATTGTTGACGGTGCAGGTTCTTCCGACGACATCAAGGCAAGAGTAAATCAGATCAGAGCGCAGATCGAAAACACGACCTCCGATTTTGACAGAGAGAAGCTTCAGGAGAGACTTGCTAAGCTTGCAGGCGGCGTTGCAGTTATCAAGGTCGGTGCAGCTACAGAAGTTGAAATGAAAGAGAAGAAGCTGAGAATAGAGGACGCTCTTGCAGCAACAAAGGCAGCTGTAGAAGAGGGTATCGTTGCAGGCGGCGGAACAGCGCTTATCAACGCTATCCCAACAGTAAAGAAGCTTTGCGACAAGCTTGACGGCGACGAAAAGACAGGCGCAAAGATCGTTCTGAGAGCTCTTGAAGAGCCTGTAAGACAGATCGCAGTAAACGCAGGTCTTGAGGGCAGCGTGATCATCGACAAGATCATTCGTTCAAGAAAGGTTGGCTACGGATTCAACGCATACACCGAGGAATATGTTGACATGATCCCTGCGGGAATCGTAGACCCAACAAAGGTAACACGTTCTGCATTGCAGAATGCGGCTTCGGTTGCAGCAATGGTACTGACAACAGAGAGCCTTGTAGCAGACATCAAGGATCCTGCGGCAGACGCAGCGGCAGCTGCAGCAGCAGGCGGAATGGGCGGAATGTACTAATTCGCCACGCAGCAGGAATATAAAAAGGCGCTCTTTAGGGGCGCCTTTTGCTGTTGGGTGTGAATGTTTTTAATAAGGAGGAGAAAAAAATGAGATTTATTCTTACAGTCAAGCGCAAGACGGGTGTGAACGAATTTTCCGACCCTCAGCCGCTTATAAACATCAGTCCCGACGGCAGCTTTGAGGCTGACAATTCAGGCTTTGCCCGCCGTGATTCAAACTCCCACATACGCTCATGGACAGAGGGCAAGGGCATGAAGATACGCACTCAGAAGGACTGGGTGAAAAATCCCAAGACCAAGCAATTTGAAAAACAGGTAATGGTACAGGACGGAGACAAGCCCGAGACTTACATTTTCATGCTGGAGGGCTGACCGCAGCTTCACGAATTTTCTGCGGTGGGCGATAAAATGTTAAAAAAATATTAATCGGGGAATAATCCCTTGACAAGGCGGCTGCATTGTGATATAATATTTAAGTTGAATAAATGCGCTGCTAGCTCAGCTGGATAGAGTGACTGGCTACGAACCAGTAGGTCAGGGGTTCGAGTCCCTTGCAGCGCGCCATTCGCTTAAAGAGGAGAAACCGTAACTATGTTATGGGTTCTCCTTTTTTAATTGATTTTTGTGATAAAAACAAATTGCATTGCCGTACAGACTATGATCTGCACGGCAATTTTAGCTAAAACTTGACAGTCTGATGTTTTTGTGGTATCATAAGGCAAATGGCAGGTGGGGGAGAAATGAGAAAACTCGGAGGGAAAACTTTCATGAAAAGATTTTTTATGATTGCTTTGTTGTTTATATTATTGCTGTCAACGGGTTGTAGTGATAGTTCATTGGCGGAAGAAAAAAGTAGTATCAATGCAGCGCAAGACACAGCTGAAAAAGTTTTAGAATATATCAACAATAAAGACAGTACTGCGCTTTTGTCTTTGTTTTCAGAAAACAGTCAACGGAAAATCACTCAGGAAGAAGTTGAGCAGGCTTTTGATTTCATTGATGGTGAAATAACATCACATGGACAAATATCCAGCCCTGATTCCGGAAGTATGAAAAACGGGAATTATGAATGGAGATATTACAGAGTGAATGTACGCAATATTGAATCCTCGACCGGTCACAATTATGAAATGGAATTTACTCTTTATACTCACAATGAGGATTCAGGTGAAATTGGTATTAGCAATATGTATTTTTTTAAGGATTCCAATTACGACGAAGTGTTTAAGCTGCCGATAAAAAAAGAGAACGAATAGTATGTGATGATGTCTTTTAAGGGGAGACTTTATGCATTTATTGATTTTGGTTCGGTGATAATAATGGCAGGTGGGGGAGAAATAAGTGCGGAGTGTGACATTATGAGAGCATTGATTGCAATTGGTTTGAGTAGTTGTCATATGCACTTTTATATATGAAAGGATGAAAATAATGAATATTACTGAGCTTTCAAAATTTTTTGAAGAGGATAAAGTATTGTACATTTCAATAAACAGAGCGTTTAACGATTTATACCGATATGATAAATTCCTGATAAACAATGAGCCAATTATAAAAGAAGATGCGAATGAACTGGGAAAACATTATGTAAATGAACGTGCGATAGTATTCAGATTTGCACACTATTTGCAGAATGAACTTGTGAAGGATCCGAAATATGCTACATATAATCTTGATTGTGAATACAGCAGAAGCGGAATAAACCCCAAAGTCTTGCCCGATTTTCCAAATGGGACGTATCCGGATATTATCATTCATCACAGAGGTAAAAATGATTACGGCGACAATCTTTTAGTTATGGAATTTAAAACATATTGGCATTCGGATACTGAAAAGGATTCTCTTAAAATTAGTGAATTTGTTGATAAAAATGGGGAATACAAGTATAAATACGGACTGGTTGTCGTTGTCGGAAGAAAACTTAAAGAAACAACATTTGAGGTGCATAAATAGAATTTGTTGTCAGAATCCTGATGCTTATGTGATTCAACGGACTATGTATTAGAATACTGGATTTGATGTTTTTGTGGTGTGATATGGAAAAAGAATATCACATATTTGACTAGCACTACGATTTTATTTCATGACCATTAAACAATAACGTTTTAAACCCAAAGGACTATGAAAAAATAAAGACTGAGGTTGAACATTACAATGAAACGTGTATCAGTAAAAAAGGCTCTTATATATCCGTACACACCCTTCCGCAACCACCCCATCCGGCGCCGACTACCTCAACTCAGCCTATGTTTTTATTCTGTAAAAACTGAAAAAATTTTGAGTATAAATTACCTTTCATAATCAAAAAACCACGTCGCATAATAATAGTGCAAACCCGATATTTAATTTAAAGGAGTGTTAATGATGAAAGGTATCACAACTCAGCAGGGCAGAGAGACCCTGGAAAGATTCAAGATGGAAGCTGCTAACGAAGTTGGCGTAAACCTCAAGCAGGGCTACAACGGCGACCTCACAGCTCGTGAAGTTGGATCTGTGGGCGGTCAGATGGTCAAAAAGATGATCGACGCTTATAAGACCGGTTCAGCTAAATAAGCAGTCTCAATGAAAATCCCTCATGCTTTTTGCATGAGGGATTTGCTTTTGGTATCATGAATTTTTATATTTTTTCTTGTTTTTGTACATCTCGGCGTCGGCTTTGGCACATACGGTGTCAAAATCCTCGCCTTTTTTGGTGTATGCAACGCCCACAGCGCAGGTGTAAGCTGTTTTCTCCATCTCTGAGCGGATATCCGTCAGCATTTTTTCCACCGCAGTTTTATCTGTCCTGATGCAAAGTATCATGAACTCGTCGCCGCCTGTGCGGTAAAGAAGACAGCCCTTTGGAATTACTTTATCAATGGTATCAACGGTTGTGCAGATAGCGTCGTCGCCCCTTGCATGACCGCCGGTATCGTTTATCTTTTTCAAATCGTTGATGTCAATAGAAACAACAGCGGTGAGATCTTCTTTGTGCTTTTCCGAATCAATATAGAAGCAATGGCGGTTCAGCGCATTTGTCAGAGGATCACGCTTAAAGCTTTCCACGCTGAAAAACATATAGTAGAACACTATCGAAAGTGAGTATGCAGTCCTGTTTGTACCGTACATTCCGCCAAAGGATTCCATGCACATTGCAAGAATGTTCACAGTAACTATCAGCAGGATAATGAGTCCTTCATAGTAATCTCTGCGGCAGAATCTGTTCACCGTCAGCATAAGCAGCAGTATCATGTAGAATATGCAGACTATATGAGTTGTGTATCCCAGCGGCCCTCTTACAAACTCATTCTCTGAGTTGTATGTGTAGACGATATCGGTAAAGAATGCGGAAAAAGCGGCAATTGCATTGACAAACATGGGGATAAGCACCAAGCTCCTGAGCTTATTGTCGCTGCTGTCGTTTCTCAGCGACAGCTTTACAAACTGGTATATTATTATCGGACGCACAGCATATCCCAACGCACAGAAAAATATGCAGAAATTAGTGGAGCTGCCGTGCTGAGCTCCCCACAGCTCGGCGCAGTAGGCTGCCATTTCAACAATGGTGACAATAAGGCTAAGACTGAAAGTCCGGTTTATCTTTCTCTTGAAGATAGAGTTTATCGTCAGAAATACGGACATAAACACAAGTATGATCAGCGTGGGAAAATTCAGATCAACAAACCACCGCAACATACGGCTCACCTTCTTCCCTATGAATTCCCCGCAAATTTATACTTTATTATTATAGCATACAACTATGATTTTGTCAAACTTTTGGTTATGCAGGGGGATATTTTTGCATGAATGTTTGTTCGATGCAAAAGAAAAATTAATTTTCACTTGACAAATCATAAGACAAATGCTATAATATTAAATATATATTCAATGAATTTAAGTTCAACGAGGTGCGATATGTCAACAAGAGAAGAGCAAAAGGAACAGCGCAGACAGCTTATTATTTTCAAAGCCCTTGAGCTGTTCACCAAGAAGGGCTATTCCGATACTAAAATCGGAGATATAGCCAAAGCCGCCAATATGAGTGTAGGTCTTATGTTCCATTATTTTGAGTCCAAGGAAAAGCTTTATGAGGAGCTTGTTCATATGGGAGCGGAGGGCACAAATATTCCTCTGGATATGGACTTTGAAAATCCCCTTGATTATTTTTCGGGATTTCTCAAAACGCTTTTTCAATACGCAAAGGAACAGCCTTGGGTATTCTATATGTTTGTGCTGATGTCACAGGCGAGGCGAAGCGACGGTATTCCTCCGCACATCAAAGAGGTCGCTATGAGCGTTAATCAGGTAGAGCAGTCGGCTGAGATAATTGCCGCAGGTCAGAAATACGGTTATTTTCGTGATGGTGATCCTTATGCTCTCTCATTTGCTTTCTGGAGCAGCGTTCAGGGAATCATGGAGCAGCTTGCAGTTTCTCCTGAGTTGATCGAAAAAGAACAGCTGCCGGAAACAGATTGGATAATTGATATTATAAGAGGTGCAAAATGAAAAAAGTAATTATAATCGGCGGCGGTATTGCAGGACTATCCGCAGGAATTTACGCACTGCAAGGCGGATTTGCAGTAGAGATATACGAGAAAAATGCTATGGTCGGGGGCGAATGTACAGGCTGGAACAGACAGGGCTATCATATAGACAACTGTATCCACTGGCTGACAGGCTGCCGTCCCGAGGACGATTTATATAAAATATGGCGTAACATCGGAGCTATTGATGATACTACCGAATTTTACCGTGAGCCGTATTTTTATATGTTGGAGTCAGACGGAAAGAAGCTTCATTTATGGTGCGACCTTGAAAAGGCACGGAAAGAATTTCTTGCGATCGCTCCCGAGGATGAAACGGAGCTTAATAAGTTCTTCGACAGTGTAAAGCTTGCGGAATGTGTCAGAGTTCCTTCTGAAAAATCCCTTGCCGATATGAGCTTTATAGAGTATATGAAACTCGGCATGAGCATGGCAGGTATGGGCAGAGTTATGAAGGAATACGGAAAAGACACCATAGCCGACCTTGCAAATCGTTTCAAAAATAAGTATGTCAAAGAAATGATAAGTTGTTACCTCAGCGGCTCATACATGGCTATCACCTTTATTACTTCCTACGGATTCTATACAAGCGGAACTGCCGCTATTCCTAAGGGTGGTTCTGTGGGTATGGTAAATCGGATCGCAAAACGGTTTGAAGAGCTTGGCGGCAAAATTCATACGAAAATGTCTGCGTCAAAAATCAATATCAGCAACGGCAAGGCGCAATCCGTGTCTTTCGAGGACGGCAGTACAGTTTCCTGCGATCATGTGATTTGTGCGGCTGACCCGACTGTAACCTTCGGCAAGCTCCTGCCCCCGGAATATATGGATAAAAAGCTCGTGAAAATGTATAGTCAGACAGACGGATATAATGTTTCATCAATTTTTAATGTGTCCTTTGGCATAATCGGAGAGAAAGCTGTCGGGGATATAGGCGGCTCCTGTATATTCTCTTGCGAAAGCTTTAAGGCAGGCAGAAAAACTGTTAATCATATGGGGCTTCGTATGTACGATTATGATGACACACTGTTTCCGAAAGAAAAGCGTGTTATCCAGAGTAGTATTCTCCAGGATACGGAGGACTATGAATACTGGAACAGCATATATGACGACAAGGAACGCTATAATGCGGAAAAACAGCGTATAGCCGATGCGGTTAAGGAACGGATATACAAGCAATATCCACAACTCAACGACAGACTTATCCTGCTCGGAACATACTCGCCGGTAACATTTACAAAGTGGTGCGGCGCATATAAAGGCTCATATATGAGCTTTTTCCAGATGAAGGGCTACAGAAGTTTGACTGCAAAAAACAATATCAAAGGACTATCTAATGTATTTATCGGCAGTCAGTGGCTGACCACAAACGGCGGACTTCCCACCGCAGTTACAAGCGGAAAATTTGCAGCTGAGAAAATGATAAAGATGAGCAAGAAATAGCACCGCAAATTTATAACAAAACAAAATCCCGAAAACCCCATCGTTGCAAGGCTTTCGGGATTGGTTTTTTATTCCCACTCCCCAGATTTCGCCACGAACTAAACAAATTTGTTTAGGCAATTTGTGCTGTGGTATCTCAGTTATACATTTTGCTCTGTATAATAATGCCCGCTGATGCCAAGTTATCAATTTCATATCGCCATGATAACAAAATCCAGCGACTTATAGGAGAATATGTGCCCGGTGGCTTGCTCCTTGTTGGTATTATAGCGCAGATTGGGGCGGTTGTCAAGAGCGTTTTCGATTTTATTCTTTCTGTCCTACTTCAATAATGTTATTATTATTCCTACTAATGTTGCCAGTAAAGTTGCAACTGCAACAAGAATAATTACTAAGTTATTCTGCACCGAAGCAATCGAGTTTAGGTAATCCAAGTTTTGCTCATATTGAATT
>JBJERD010000317.1:0-8567 GCA_051882095.1 Oscillospiraceae bacterium | reverse complement strand
ATATTTATCTCCTTACGGTAAATTATCTTAAACGTTTAATATAGTAATTATACCATAACTGCCCCCGCTTGTCTAGTAGTTTTTAAATATTAATAAGTAGAATTTCAACCGAAATTTTAAGTGAATTTGAACAAAAACGATTGTGAATATCGCCTGACAGTCAGCAAAAAAATCAAAAAAAGCGTGAATAAAAAAAACAATGCGGTCAATAATAACAAGGCAAAGATAAAATCAACAGACTTTGCGTTTTGTAAACCATGCTGTAAAAATCGGCATATGCCGGGAAAGGAATGGTAATAAAAATGCTTGACAGGATCGCACTTTTTCTGCTTATCGTCGGAGGAATAAACTGGGGACTCATCGGTATTTTCCAGTTTGACCTTGTAGCTTTTCTTTTCGGAGGCTCAGCGGCGGTAGTCAGCAGAATAATCTATGTGCTTGTTGCAGTATCAGCAATATGGTGCATATCCCTGTTTTTCAGAGATAACGAGCTTGTGGAAATGTCATAGCCGCCTGCGGCTTTTGACATAAGGAAAGGGAGCCTGTCAGAAAAACGCAGCCGAATAAGGGTTTGCTCTGCGGCGTTTCTGCGGCGGTCCTTGCGAACCTGTGATATCCGCAGGTTCGCAAGGGCTGCCGAAAGCAGACTTCCTTCCCTTATTTCAAAAGAAAATCGCAAGCAAAAACGAAAACTCTCAGCTTGCGGAGAAAAAGTCCCAAAAAACAAATGCAATCACGCTCCCTGTGCGGAGGTCTCCCTCTTGCTCTATGAATAATATGCAAAACAGTTATTAGGCAGTGGAAATAAAAATTATATGTTTTTACTATTTAAGTCTGGTTTAATTCAGGCTCAAAACAGGGGAGATTTTACCGAAAAATTGCCCAGTATAGGCGGCTGCGCTTTGTACAATCTGACGAAAAAATTAAGGGTTTGAAAATGTTTTTCGTAACGCCTTGACTAATCGGGAAAAATGGTTTATAATTTATTTGATGTTAAGGATATTGAACAATATTTGTTTGATTTAACATCCGTTTTGTTGTCTCCTTTCTTTTGTTCTACACATAGTTTTTTTGTTTTTTTTCCACAGCAGAGCACCGTGCTCTGCTTCTTTTTTTATAAAAATAAATCGTGCGATAATAAAAAAACGGGCGGTCACAGACCGCCCCTACATTTGTATTGTGGGGGCAAACTGTGTCCGCCCGATTTATATTTCGCTCCGCCGGATTTATTCTCCGACCTATTTGTTGAACCTGTTCATAGCCTCCGAGATCTCGCCCTTAACGATAAGCTCCGCCGCACTCACCGCATTGTCAAAAACGGTCTGAAGCTTTTGCTTGTCCTCGTCGCCGAACTTGCCCAGAACCCAGTCGGCAAGGTCATAGTCGGGTCGGGGCTTTTTGCCAACACCTATTTTTATGCGTGGAAAATCTTCTCCTCCGCACAGAGCGATAATGCTTTTTATGCCGTTGTGACCGCCAGCCGAACCCTTGCGGCGAATCCTCATATGCCCCGGTTCAAGAGAAATATCGTCAAAGATAACAAGCACGTTTTCAAGGGGTATCTTGTAAAAATTCATAGCCTGAGAAACCGCCTCGCCGCTGTTGTTCATATAGGTCTCCGGCTTCATCACAAGACAGCTTTTTCCGCCCAGCTGCACCACAGCCGTTTTCGCCTTGAATTTATAAGAATCCGCCGAGAACCCCAGCTTTTTCTCCATTGCCGCAACCGCCATAAAGCCTGCGTTATGCCGTGTCTGCTCGTACTGTATCCCCGGATTTCCCAGTCCGCAGATGATGTATTCGGGCTTCGCCGAGCTTCGGCTGTTCTCGCTTGAAATTTTATTGAAAATGTCCCATATGCTCATTGTAAATACTCCTTGCTCATGCAATAAGGGCTGTCGCACGGAAGCCGAAATTACAAAGATCTACGGTGTGTAACGTAGGGGTCGATGCCCTCATCGACCCGTTTCTCTGCATATTTTCAGACTGTGCAACAGCCTCTGATTTGTCCGAAAATTATTATAGCATACAGACTGACTTTTGTCAAATTCCTGTCGGGCAGTCAACTGTCAGAAGTGAGAAAAGATCATCCCCCTTCTGAATACCTTCCCCCAAACAAGTCAATACTCCTTTAGTAAGACACACCGCACACCACTTGTATGCGGTGTTGCTGAGCAAAAGGTTACACGGCTGTAAGATAAAAAACAGGGAAATTTTTTACTCTGTTAGCTGTAGAAATTACCGTTTTGGGCGTATCTTTTGTGTGAAATCAACAAAAGTGTTAGTGCAAAACGGAGAACCTGTCTTAATTTTGTTGCCATTTTGTAACCTCTGTGATATTATAAAAATAGTGTCGGATAATGGCGAAAAAACGTCCATTGTCTTGTCTGAACCCACAGCGAAAGGAATGACCTCATGATGAAAACACCATTAAAAAGACTTTCAGCCATGCTTTGTACCCTCTGTATGCTTTTAACATTCTGCGCCGATTTTTCGTCATTGAAAACTCAGGCGGCTTCGGCTTTTGCAGAAACTCAGGTGAAGATAACAAGCGACGGTCAGGTGGTGGATTCATTTCAGGGGATAGATGCTCGCTATGTTACCTATTCAAGCTATACAGGCGAGTATTCCTGCGCAGGCTATGTATCTAAGTTCTATGCCGACATTTTCGGAGTTACGGTCTATAATATAAATATGGTGGACGATAAGCCGTCGGTGTATCTTTACGGTCATGACGCCGAGCTGAGAGCCGTTTCTTCACCGATAGCAGGAGATATCATGCAGACCAAGGAGTACGACCATGTAGCAATAGTAAAGGACGTTTCGGGCGATGAGGTAACTCTTATCGAGCAGAATTATAAGTGGAACGACTGGCTCACAGGCGACCTTGTTACTGTCATAAACAGAAAATGCACCGCCGACGAGTACTATTATTACCGCCTTTATATTGACGGCGAGGTGCAGACTCTTGATAATTCGGGTCCTGCAATTTCGGGCGCAAAGGCGTCTTCTATCACCGGCGAGGGCTTCAAGATAACCGCCAAAGTCACCGACCCCTCGGGCGTTGACCGTGTAAATGTGGGAACTTATCTTAAATCGCAGGGAAGAAATTCCGCCAAGTGGAAGAATATATCAAACCCCTCATCAACCATTTCATGCAGCATAAAAACAGCCGACTACGGCAGCGTTGACGGAACCTATGTCACTATCATAAACGCTTATGACAAGCTTGGAAATCTGACTACCAAAACGGTCAGCACATATGTTGACACCACTCCGCCGAAGATATCCAATGTGAAAATTTCGGGCATAACGGCGAAAGGCTATACCGTAACCTGCACAGTCAGCGACGCTTCGGGAATAAAAAACGTGAAGTTCCCGTCGTGGACTTCAAAAAATTCCGCCGACGACCTTGATAAGTACTGGGCGACCTCAGCCTCTTACGACGGAACGATAAGCGGCGACACCGCAAAATTCTATATAAAAACAGCCGACCACAACAACGAAACGGGCGAATATATCACAAGTATATACGCCTATGATACATACGGAAATTACAGCACAAAAGCAGTTTCGACGACTATTTCTCCTGCGACGGGAATTTCGCTCAGCGCCGAAAGCATAACTATCGAAAAGCTTGGCAGCGCAAATCTCAGCTATACCCTTAAAGGCGAAAACGTCACCGACAAAGTCACATGGTCAACCAGCGACAGCTCCACCGCCACGGTGTCAAACGGAAAGATAACGGGAAATGACGTGGGAACAGCGACAATAACGGCAAAGACCTCCGCAGGAAAGACCGCAAAATGCAGCGTAAAGATAACCGCTCCCATTTCGGATATGAAGTTTTCGGCAATTGCCGATCAGTATTACACGGGAAGCGCCATAAAGCCTGAAATAACCGTAACAAACGGCAGCGAAAAGCTTGTTTCGGGAACTGACTACACCGTTTCATACTCTTCAAACACCGAAATAGGCACGGCGCAGGTGACAGTCAAGGGCGAGGGACTTTACACGGGTACAAAGAAGCTTACCTTCAAGATATGTCCTGCGGCTATCGGCGGAGCAAATGCTTCGGCTGGAGGAGCAAAGACCGTAAAGCTTTCGTGGAACAAATACCCGGGCGCAACGGGATATTACGTTTACAGATATGATACAGCCAAAGCAAAATGGGTGCTTGCCGCCGACGTTAACACAAATTCCTGCAAGGTGGAAAACCTCACGTCAAGCAAGAGCTACGGCTTCAGAGTAAAGGCATACGTTATCAAGGACGGAGTAAAATACACAGGAAAGTCCTGCGCCACGGTAAAAGCGGTGACAAATCCGCTTCAGAGCAAGATAACTCTTGCAAAATCGGGCGGACAGATCACCGTAAAATGGAACTCCCAGCCCAGAGCCAGCGGCTATCAGATCTACATATCCAGAACGGGAGTAACAGGCAGCTTCAAGCTTGCAAAGACGGTTGACACGCCGACAGCCGCAAAAGCCGTAATTTCGGGCATGAGCGGAGCAAACTACATCAAGGTGAGAGCCTACAAGACTGTTGACGGCAAAAACCAGTACGGATTATTCTCGGCGGTGCAGAAAATAACGCTTTAACGAGCTTCACGATCGGAACGTCACAACTGCGGCGTTCCGATTTTTTGGCGCTCAGCCGAATATCAGCATGATTTTCTGAAATAATGAGGATTTTTTCAAAAAAGGTATTGACAAGCCCGACTGTATGTGATATAATTTTAATGTTGCAAATGTGGAGAAGTCGCCTAGCCCGGTTTATGGCGCACGACTGGAACTCGTGTATGGGTTAATAGCTCATCGAGGGTTCGAATCCCTCCTTCTCCGCCAAATACTAATAAAACCGCCTAGATAGGCGGTTTTATTTTTTTCATACACGTTTTTTACACGTTTTTGTTTGATTAAATATTTATGTTGTTCAAAATGCCTAGCGCACGCTCTTCTTCACTGGGGTATAAATGAGAGTATGTTCCTAAGGTCATTGATACATCTGAATGTCCTAAGCGCTTTGCTATCTCTTGAATGTTTATACCCTCATGGACAAGCAGCGATGCATGAGAATGTCTATAGTCGTGTATTCTTATTGTTTTGATTTCTGCGTTAGTTGAAAACTTTACATTCATCTTTTGTACTGTTGTATCTCTTAGTGCCTTTTCTCCTCCGCATATGTGGTATTCGTTCGTAAAGTTCGGCATAGATTTACAACGTTCATAATGACGTTCAAGAACAGCTTGTAACGGCTTGGGAATTTGTACATCTCTTATGGAGCTGCGGTTCTTTGGCGGGGTGATCCTGTCGCCGCCTTTAAGCTTTTGGGCTAGGCTCTTTGTGATATGGATTTTTCCGTCGTATATATCGTTCCAATTAAGAGCGTGTATTTCACCTTTACGCATACCTGTATAAAATGCCATACAGAAAAATACATAATAGTTCCATTCAAATAAACTGCCTTCGCTTTCTCTTTTTTCGCAATATTCACGGGCTGCCGAAATAAACTTTTTAAACTCTTCGGGGGTATAAAAATCCATTTCTTTTTTTAGCTCGAGAGGAGCTTTGAAGTTGCCGACTTTAAGAAGGGGATTCTTTTGAATATACTCCATTTTAACCGCAAAATTCAGCATCGCACGAAATTCGCCGTATATGTTCTTTCTTGTGGTTATTCCTAGTCCTAGAGTTTCAATTGACTGTTTCCACTCGGATAAAACAGGAACTGTCAATTTATCAATTTTAACGTCATTCAACATTTCAAGAACATAACGATTAAGAATACGGACAGATTTATCAAGAGAAGTTTCACGGACTTCATATTTCTTTGATTTGATATATTCCTGATAAAGATCTCCGACGGTGAGTTTTGCGGCAGGCTTTTCATTTTTTATCTGATAATTAAGCTCTCGTTCAAGCTGCTTTGCTTCTTCGCTGCCGTATGCAACACGTTCTATCTGGTGTGGCTTTCCGAGATTGTCTACATAATTTATACGGACACGGTATTTTTGTTTACCGTCCTTTTTGCCGTCCATTTTATAAATTGGCATAAGATCACCTTTTCCTATTGACAATTATTTATTGATATGATATTATAATAGCATGAAATTAAAACTGCGTTTTGTTTGGTATATAGGTTTTTTCTCCTATTATATGTTTAAAGTTTTTGGGTTTCTCCGTAGTTTTGATTTCATTTATATTTTCCATATTACTTGCTGCCTGAGTATTTGCGGTACTCGGGCAGTATTTTTTTATGTCTTGTTGAGGTCAACAACTCACATTAAGCGGTCAGATCAATCCAAGCATTTCAAGGTAGGTCTTGCCGGATATTATAACTATATCTTTTCCTTTTTCATGCATTGCCATTGCTTTTTTCATTTTATCGGTAGTGTTTTCGGATACGTTACTTACTCCGTCGAGTGAGCCTTCCACAAGAACATTAACATCTTGTCTGAACCCAGCAGTGTATTTTCCACCGACATCTATAAGATATTGGTATGTATCTTGTTTTGTATAGCCATATGGGAGCTTGCCTGTTATGGTAACAAGCTTTCCGAAAAGTGGGTGTTCTTCATCGAATGTATCCGACTGCGGTGTTAATGTATTCGGGTTAACAGATTTCTTATAATAATTTTCAAAAAAAGCTTCGGTGCTGCCGTACTTTTCTATTGCTGTTTCTTTAAGCTTTGACAAAAGCTGAACATACACGGCTGCTGTATCGGCAGCTCTTTTTTTGGACGGGTCATATGGGATATGAAGATGTTCCGCTAATGTATACAATGAATGACTTTCAAGGTCGGGTAAAAGCTTTTTGGCATAGGATTGAAGATTCACATATTCATTTTCAAACTGACAGTCAAGACATTTTGAATAAGCATCACGAACGAACGGAAGCTGATAGGAGACTTTGAAGGTCACTATTATATTACTTCCGATAATGTTTTTAAGCTTTTGGGCAACTTCCGAAAGCTCGGGAGCAATGGTGAGCATTTCATTTGTTATGCCTGTCATATTCGTTATAAAAGGTATAACATAGCTGCCGTCGTGATTTTTCTTAGCAGGCTTGACAAGTGAGGAAAAGCTGTCGGTAACTTTATCTCCGCTGCATTTAATGACAGCTACTTCAATAATATCGTTAACGTTATGGTCAAAGCCTGTTGACTGCACGCTGAGAGCTATGTATTCTTCGGGAAACACATGGATAAACTTTTCTTTAGCTCGATTTCTTTCATATTTCATATTAGCAACCCTTTCAATAACCTAAGGTATCTACTGCATATTCTGCTTGTGACCTTGAAAAACCTTCTTCATGCGGATATTCTGCTGTGACTTTTGCTATTCTCAATCTGCCGTAATGGGTCTCGGCTTCGACAAATTTCATATTATCACCTCATAAAGCCATTAAATAATTACAGTATTTTATGAGCATATTGTATCATATTGCGGATAAAATGTCAAGAATTTGACACAATACAAATAAGGAGAAATATATATGGAATATGAAACATTATTAAAAGGAAAACGTGAGAAGCTGGGTTTAAGTCTGCGGCAAATGGAAAAAGAAACGGGGATAAGCAAGAGCTGTATTAGCATGATTGAGCGGAACGAAACAGATCTGAAAGTTTCGACACTGGTCATTTTAGCTAAATATTTAAAGTGCAATTTGGAAGAACTCATAAAATTTTAAAAATATCGTCCAACATACAGGACAGCTGTCCGTTTTTGCCGTTTATAATCGTAATAGTGTATAACAGGCGAAAACATTGTTAAGCAGGCTTTTGTCTGTTGTACAAAATTTTATATGAAAGGAAGTCGGGGAAAATGATGTATGATCCAAAGTGCCCGAAAACAGATGACAAGGAGGTTTTGAAAAAATATCTACTCGAGCAAATTGACTATCTTATTTATTTGAGAAAGAAAAAGAAGAATAAAGACGACAGCTCTACTCTTCCCAATAAATCAAGTAATGTACATAATGGATAAGTTTCTTTACCTGATTTGTACTTAGTTGCTCAATCAATCCTTGCAACTTTTCATTAAGCTCTTTGCTCTCGTCGGGTAAAGGGCTTTTTTCTTTTTGAAAACTATCTTGATATAAATAGTCAGAGTCTACATTAAATACATTCTGACAGCTTAATAAAAATAGAGAGCAAAGCTTTTAGCTTTGCTCTCTCAACCAAATCAGATAGTGTACATAATGGATAAGCTGTTTTGTCTGCTCAACATCAAGCTCATCTACCAGTTCACTTACTGTTCGCTTAAGTTCTTCGCCTTCATCAAGCGGAGGGCTTTTTTGTTTGAGGTCTAGTCCTAAAAAGTATTCGGAAGAAACGTTGAAATATAAGCACAGCTTTAATAAAGTCATTGTACTTACATCACGGTCGTTACTTTCGTAATTTCTATAGGCTCTTTCGGTTACCTCCAACTCTTTGGCGACTTCTGCCGGTTTAAGACCTCTGCTTTCTCTTAACGATTTCAAACGGTCGCCCAGTCGCTCGCTCATGTATTCACCTCCTTTTCTATCTACATTTTAGCTCATTATGTTCCTTTTGTCAATCGTTTTGTAT
>JBJERD010000316.1:0-8615 GCA_051882095.1 Oscillospiraceae bacterium | reverse complement strand
GTCAAGGAAACGGCGTGCGTCTTCGTCGGAAGCTACAAGCGCCTCAAAGCCTCTTCCGTTTACTACGGGGACTCCTTCATATCTATAGTCCTCCGCCGGAATTATCTCCGTTATCTTCTTGCTGCGGACCTTTACGGCAGCTCCGTCTCTCAGAACGATTATATCAAAGCTGTCGGGATAATCGTAGCTTTCGCCCTTTGTAGGTATCTCGTCGCCTACTGTATAGGTCTGACCGGAGGGCTGATATTTCAGCACCGAAAGACTTTCAAAGCTGTAGCAGAATTCCTCGAAAATATCTCCTCTCGCTTCAAGGTCGCCGTACTTGAAGGAAGCCTTGTCGGTAAATGCTCCGCCCTTTTCGGCGACAGCTTCCACCACGCCGCAGGCTGAGGTCATATTGGTAACTCTGTCAATGAGAATAAGCTCTCCGAGAGTTTTGTGGAACTCAAACTGGTCGGCAGGGATAGCTTCGGTCAGCAGCAGCTGGCAGACGGCGATACCGTTTTTATCAAGCGACTGCGCATTGATATGTTCTCCAGTGTTCACGTCTACCGCATAGTTTATTTTTGTGACTACTCCCGAAATAGTTTTTGTACCCAGCTTTACAAGATAGTCCTTGCCCGCGCTCAGCGGTTCGTCGTCCATCCACAGAAGAGAAACGGTAAGGCGCTTATAAACCGCAAGATTAGCGTCCTTTACAAGCACGCAGCCTCTTGAAACGTCCACCTCTTTATCAAGTGTGATAGTAACAGGCTGTCCCTTATGAACAGACCGCGACTCCTTGTCCGTTACAAGGAGTCCTTTGACTTTCGCCTTTTCATCGCTTGGGAGAGTTGTTATCTCGTCGCCGACGTTTATGCTGCCCGATTCGATCTGACCCTGAAAACCTCTGAAAGTATGGTTGGGACGGCATACTCTCTGGACAGGCATATAAAAGCCCTGCTCATCGTTTTCCGAGCTGATATCCACCGTTTCAAGGTACTCCAGCAAGGCTTCGCCCTTGTACCAAGGAATGTTTTCCGACCTGACTGTAACGTTGTCTCCCTCGGTCGCAGAGAGAGGTATGATCTTTACGTTTTCAAGCGAAAGCTCTCCGGTAAGCTCTTCTATCTGCTTTTGGATCTCATCAAAACGAGCCTTGTCGTAGCCTACAAGGTCCATTTTATTTACGGCAAACACAAAATAGCGTATTCCCATAAGCTTGCATATTCTTGCATGACGTCTTGTCTGTACAAGCACGCCCTGAGATGAGTCTACAAGAATTACCGCAAGGTCTGCAAAGGAAGCTCCTACCGCCATGTTTCTTGTATACTCCTCATGACCGGGAGTGTCGGCAACTATAAAGCTGCGGTTGTCGGTGGTGAAATATCTGTATGCAACGTCTATTGTAATGCCCTGCTCACGCTCAGCAATAAGACCGTCAAGCAGCAGCGAATAATCTATTGCACCGCCTCGGCTGCCCACCTTTCTGTCAAGCTCCAGCGCCTTTTCCTGATCAGCGTAAAGCAGCTTGGCGTCATAGAGAATATGTCCGATAAGCGTTGATTTTCCGTCGTCCACGCTGCCGCAGGTTATGAATTTAAGTAAGCCCTTCATTAGAAATAGCCCTCCCTTTTTCTGCGCTCCATGCTGCCTGCCGCCTCGTTGTCGATCACTCTGGAGGTGCGCTCTGATGATACAGAGCTAAGAGTTTCTTCAATAATTTCGTCAAGAGTATTCGCTGTGGATTCAATTCCGCCTGTCAGAGGATAGCAGCCGAGAGTGCGGAACCTTACCGATTTCATTTCAGGCACTTCGCCCTCTTTCAGCTGAAATCTGTCGTCGTCAACCATGATGATGTTTCCGTCACGGTAAACCACAGGTCTTTCTGCGGCAAAATACAGAGGAACTATGTCTATATTCTCACGCTTGATGTACTGCCAGATATCCTTTTCAGTCCAGTTGGATATGGGGAAAACACGAATGCTTTCGCCTTTTTTTATCTTTGTGTTGTAAAGCTTCCACATTTCGGGGCGCTGATTTTTCGGGTCCCACGCCTGTGCTTCGTTTCTGAATGAGAATATTCTCTCCTTGGCACGGGATTTTTCCTCGTCACGTCTTCCACCGCCGAATGCCGCAGTAAAGCCGTACTTTGTCAGCGCCTGTTTGAGCGCCTGAGTTTTCTTGATATCCGTATATGCAGCGCCGTGGTCGAATGGATTTATTCCCTGTTTTACGCCTTCTTCATTGGTGTAGACAAGCATTTCAATACCCAGCTTTTTTGCGGTGTCGTCACGGAATTTTATCATGTCTCTGAATTTCCATGTGGTATCTATGTGCATGAACGGAAACGGCGGTTTTTCGGGATAGAACGCTTTCATCGCAAGGTGCAGCATTACCGAGCTGTCCTTTCCTATGGAGTAAAGCATAACAGGCTTTTCGCACTCTGCCGCAACCTCTCTGATTATGTATATCGCTTCCGCTTCAAGCTCGTCAAGATGTGATAATTCGCTCATTTTTCTGCCTCCTAATACTTATTGGATTCTTTTCTGTCAACGTCTATCTCGCTGACCTCTCCGCACGGCTTTTCTATTATCCAGCGGAGAATGTTTCCGTCCTCTTCGGTATGAACCATGCTGCCCATGCCGCCCATATCCACACCCAGATAAAAGCTGATGGCATGAACGGGACACTCCTTGATGCAGGACGTACAGCCCCAGCAGTCCTTGGGGTATTTAATATACGCTTTCCCCTGACCGTCTGCGCTTATGAGAGTTCCGGGACAAACTATACGGCACTTTCCGCAGCCGACGCATTTATTCTTATTTATGGAAATGCTCATATTCTGCTCCTCCCTCTGCCAGATCTCTGAAAATAATTTTTATCTCGCCGTTTTCAAGGCGTGAGTTGACGTATTTTCTCCAGTTTACGTCGTCCTTTTCGGGGTGATCGAGATTTTCCGCAAAGCTGTGCCAGCGTGTTTCCTGCCTTGCTTTTAAATGAGCTATCACACTTGTGCAGACCACAAGTCTTTCTCTCAGCTCATATATGAACATAAGCTCATGGAAATCATCTGCATGGAGACTTTCGGAAAGCTTATAAAGCTGCTTTATTTTATAGTCGGCAATATCCAGCTGCTTTTCGTTGAAACGGTAGTTTGTTTTTATACCGCCTGCGTAGCTGTCCATTACCGTCTGCATTGCTTCTTCAAGCTGCTCGACTGTAAAATGGGAATTATTATCGCCGATAAATCGGTTGACCTCTTCGATATGCTTATTTGCTTCCTCTTCGCCTATAACTCCGTTATCGGCAGTCTTTATGTATCCCACCGCCGACTGAGCTGCTATCTCGCCCTCTGCCAAAGCTCCCGTAACGTATTTCTGCGGACAGCCGCCTGCAACGTCGCCTGCCGCAAACAGACCTTCTACGGTAGTTGCTCTGCGTGTATCTACCCAATAGCCGCTGGCGGTATGACCTCCGACTATGTAAGGCTCTGTACCCTCTATCTCAACATTCTGCTGTGAAGGACCTTTTCCGCTTTCTATCCATTTGAGAGTCTGAGAGGGCGCCATGTTGAGATACGCTTTAAGCAGCGACTCCTCCTGCTGCGGCGTGATACCCTCAGTCATCAGATAGCAGGGACCTCTTCCCTCCAGATTTTCATTGACCGTTCCGTAAACACGCTCTGAGGTGGTTATGCCGTACTTGGTCTCATAGACCTCTCCCAGAGAATTTATCTGCTTAGCTCCCACTCCCTGAGCGAGAGTTCCCGTCGGGGCGATAGTATCCTTACAGCGCAGAGCGATAAATCTCATTTCAAAGGTAGTCATTTCCGCTCCCGCTTTTATTCCCATTGCGTAGCCTGCGCCTGTATTGAAAGGCGGATACCACATTTTATGTCTTGAAAATCCGGGATTGTTGGGCTTATAGAGTCCTGCTGCGCCGCCTGTGGCGATTATGACCGCCTTTGCCTCGATGATATAGAAAGTATCGTTTTCGATGCCTATGCCGTAAGCGCCTTTTATGCGGTTGTTTTCCACTGCGTAGTCGGTAATGTTCACACGGTTCAGCACTTTCACCTTTGGCAGAGCTTCCACCGCCTTAGCAAGAATAGGTTTGATGTTCTCGCCGTTTATCTTCAGATTTCTGTTACCTCTTGTAACGTACTTGCCGTTTTCATCTTTTAGAATAACAAGTCCAAGCTTTTCAAGTCTGTCGGTAACGCTGTTGAGCCGCCTTGACATTGTAAGCAGCAGATCCCCTCTGACGATGCCGTCTGCGTCCTTTTGGGCATAATCCACATAATCCTGCGGAGTTCTGCCCTCTACGATATATGCGTTAAGTGCGTTTACTCCTGCCGCAAGACAGCCGGAGCGTTTAATATGCGCCTTTTCGCAGATAAGTATTTCAGCGTCGGAGTTTTCCGCAGCCGTCAGAGCTGCGTAACAGCCTGCCGTTCCGCCTCCGATAATAAGTATATCGGTCTTAAGTTTTTCTGTTTTCATATAGTAGGACATTCCTTTCCAAGTCGGGCGTATTGAGCTTTTGCAAAGTCAGCCAGCTCTATTCTTTTATGCGGCTTTCTCCCGCTCCGCCTCAGCTGATGCTTATATTATAGCTTATATTCCATACTAAGTAAATAGGATTTGTATGTTTTCCGCTATTTACACAACACAAAAGCAAAAACTTCATATTATTTTGGATAATTGCACAAGCTGTTTTTACAGAAAAAAGCTCCGGCTTTTCAGTCGAAGCTCTCTGTCATTCAATATCCCGACTCAGGCTCGCAGGTACGCATTGCAAGAATGGTATCCGATATCAGTCTGTCAAGAGTCCAGCCAAGCATTTCGGCGCCCCGTTCAATGACTTCCCGTGAGCAGCCTGCCGCAAAGCCTTTGCTCTTGTATTTCTTTTTCACCGATTTAAGCTCAATATCCTGCACGCTTTTTGACGGGCGCATAAGAGCCGCAGCGCCTATAAGACCCGTCAGCTCGTCCACCGCATAAAGCACCTTTTCCATTTCATGCTCGGGCTTGACGTCTACCGTAAGTGCGTAACCGTGGCTTGCCGTTGCATGGATAAGTCTTTCGTCCAGTCCATGCTCACGCATTATTTCCTGCTCTTTTATGCAGTGCTTGTCGGGGTATTTTTCAAAATCAAGATCGTGAAGTATGCCTACCGTTTCCCAGAAATCCGCTTCTTCACCATAGCCTAGCTTTTCGGCGAAATACTTCATTACACCGCCGACTATATAAGCGTGTTTAAGGTGAAATTCGTCCTGATTGTATTCTTTCAGCAGCTCCCAAGCCTGCTCTTTTGTTATTTGACTCATATTATTTCAGCTCCCCGAAAGGAAGCGTACCTCCTTATCTTTTACATTCAGCGAAATAGTATCGTATATCTGCGTCAGATGACAATTGATTCTTCCGTGAGCGATCTGTTTTCAAGTGAATCGACTTTATCGTTTTCAGTCACGAACACACGGTAAAGGAACACGTCCACCTTTTCGCCTACCGAAACGCTTTGCTCGTCAAGACCTCTTCTTGCCGTAAGCAGCGAACCGTTGGCACGAACACTCAGTTCGATATTGCTTCCTCTGAACGCAACCTTTTCTACAACGCCCTCGCAAGCCGACGATCTGTATTTCTGAAACTCGTTCTTTTTGGTCACTCTTACAAATTCGGGGCGGACGATAGCTTTATCTGCGCCGTCGATATTATCAAAAGTGTGGAAGCTCTGATAGTCCTCAAGGAATGATGTCTGACCGAAAAACGACGCTGAAAAGGCTGTCTGCGGATGCTGGTAGATATCAAGCGGAGTTCCCATCTGCTCGATGCGTCCTTTATTTGTAATGATTATCTCGTCGGCTACCTCGATAGCTTCGTCCTGGTCGTGAGTTACAAAAATGCTTGTTACGCCAAGCTTTTCTATCATCTCTTTAAGCCATGCTCTCAGCTCTTTTCTTACCTTTGCGTCGATAGCTGCGAAAGGCTCGTCAAGCAGAAGCAGCTGAGGGTTGGGCGCAAGGGCTCTTGCAAAAGCCACTCTCTGACGCTGTCCGCCCGAAAGCTGACTGGGATAACGCTTTTCAAGTCCTTCAAGTCCGATAAGAGATATAAGCTCCTTTACTCTTTCGTCGATAGCTTTTTTATCGGCTTTCTGAACTCTCAGTCCGAAGGCAATGTTTTCATACACGGTCATGTAGCGGAAAAGCGCATAGTTCTGAAAAACAAATCCGATACCTCTTTTGCTGGCGGGAATATCATTTATTACCTTGCCGTCAATGATTATCTCTCCGCTGTCGGGATTTTCAAGTCCTGCTATCATACGAAGTATGGTGGTCTTTCCGCTTCCGCTGGGACCAAGCAGACCTATGAGCCTGCCTTTTTCAATACCGAAGCTTACGTTGTCTGATGCCTGATAATCACCGAATCTCTTATTGATTTTTTTAAGCTCTACATACATTCAGTTTTCCTTCTTTCCTTTGTACTCCACAACGCTTCGTATAATAAGTATCACTATCGCCATCATCACAAGTATTGACGACACGGCAAAAGCCGGAACGTATTTAAATTCATTGAACAGTATCTCTACATGAAGCGGCAGAGTATTTGTCTTTCCCCTCAGATGACCCGAAAGTACCGAAACCGCTCCGAATTCTCCCATTGCTCTTGCAGCACAAAGAACAACTCCGTACAGAAACGCCCATTTGATGTGGGGAAAGGTTATCTTTCTGAATATGGAAAACACGCCTGCGCCCATAAGAGCCGCTGCCTCTTCCTCGTCGGTGCCCTGTGCCTCCAGCACGGGGATAAGCTCTCTTGAAATGAACGGGAAAGTTACAAATATAGTAGCCATTATAATTCCCGGAACAGCGAACACCACTTTTATATCAAGCTCTTTCAGGTAGGGATATATAGGGCTTTGTCTTCCGAAGGTAAGCACGAATATCAGTCCTGCGATTATAGGAGATACGGTAACGAGTATGTCTATAAGCGTTGTAAGCAGCTTTTTGCCTTTGAAATGGAATTTTGTTACCGCCCATGCCGCAAACACTCCGAAAAACGTATTTATCACTACTGCACAGACTGTTGCTTCAACGGTCAGCGCCGCCGCTTTGACAGTATACTCGTCGGCGACTGCATCTTTATATGTTTTCCAGCCTGCTCGCAGCGCTTCGGAGAACACCGTGATCAGCGGAAGGACAAGCATAAGGAATATAAACAATACGCTGACCGCAATAAGCAGTCCTTTTACGATTCTTGAACCTGCGGTTTTCTCATGCATATGTTTAACCTCCTTTAAGTATCTTTGTGTTTCTTGACTGAATTATATTTACTCCCAGAAGCAACGCAAAGGAAAACAGAAGCATCACGAGAGCTATGGCGGTTGCGCTGGCGTAATCATACTCCTGAAGCTCAGACATGATTATAAGCGGAGTTATCTCGGTCTCAAAGGGCATATTTCCCGCTATGAAGACCACGCTGCCGTATTCGCCGATACATCTGCCCAGCGCAAGACCGAAGCCTGTGAAAACTGCCGGTCTTATCTCGGGAAAATGACCTTTCGGAATATTGCTCCACGGCTAGCTCCCAATACGCCTGCGGCTTCTTCATAAGAGCCGTCAAGCTTTTCAAGAACAGGCTGCACCGCTCTGACTACGAAAGGTATTCCCACAAACACAAGGGCTACGGTTATTCCTATTCTTGTATAGGCGATCTTTATCCCGAAACGTGCGAAGAACTTTCCTATAAGACCCTGATCGGAGGTAAGCGACGTCAGAGCAATACCTGCCACCGCTGTGGAAAGCGCAAACGGAAGCTCGATCATTCCGTCCAGAAGACGTTTGAAGGGAAAGTCGTATCTCACAAGCACCCAAGCAAGCACTACTCCCATTACTGCGTTGATAAGAGAGGCGACAAGCGCTGTTATAAGGCTTACCTTAAAGCTTGCCACTACTCTGTCTCTGGTAATGGTGTCGATAATGTCGCTGAGGCTCATTTCAGCCGTGAACACAACCAACGAAGCAAGTGGGATTATTACAATTATACTGAGTATCGAAAGAGTAACTCCCATTGAAAGTCCGAAGCCGGGAATTACACGTTTATTTGCCTTTTTCATAGCTGCTCCTTACGGGTGGTTAAAGCAGCGCCGCACATAAACCGCTTGGGGATATGTGCGGCGAAGCGTTTATCAGCCCTTTTGTTCGTAAATTTTGTCGAATATTCCGCCGTCTGCAAAATGGGTGGTCTGCGCCTTATCCCAGCCGCCGAAATCGTTGATCGTTACAAGATTGATGTCAAGATTGAAGACGTCCTTATACTCTTCAAGAATCTTTTCGTTGGAAGGACGATAGTAATTGTCTCCTGCAATTCTCTGGGCTTCATCGGAATAGAGATAGCTGAGATATTCGGTAGCCACTTCTCTTGTGCCTCTGTCGTCCACTACCTCGTCAACTACAGCAACAGACGGCTGAGCCAGAATACTTACGCTTGGAGTGATTATCTCATAATCGTCGGGGTAATCCTTTTTAATTACCTCTTTCATTATATATTATTTACCCGAATCCGTTTGAAAGCTCGCTGAAACAACGAGTTATTCCTCCGGCTGATACATATAATATATAATGCTTTGCT
>JBJERD010000315.1:0-8617 GCA_051882095.1 Oscillospiraceae bacterium | reverse complement strand
GCCGTATCACTGGTTTTCAAGACCAGCTCCTTAAACCACTCGGACACCTGTCCAACATCTTGCTCGCCGCCGTGTGAAAATGCTGTCACATCTGCGACTTAATTATTTTATCACATTATACCTTGTTTGTCAACCCTTTTTTTGAATTTTTATAAATAAAAAAGGCGGCAGCCAATGATACGGCTGCCGCCTGTTGCTCAAATACCCGACAGACCCAAAGCCTGCGACTATTCCTGCTCAGAAATATAGTTCTTTATCTCGGCGATAAGCTTTTCCATCTGCTCGTCGGTGCCTATGGTGATGCGCAGATAGTTGTCTATTCTCGGCTTGCTGAAATGCCGCACATAAATGTTCTTGCTTTTCAGATAGTCCATAATGTCCTGCGCCTTGTATTTGGGGTGGGTGCAGAAAAGAAAATTCGTGCTGCTTTCAGGCATTTCAAAGCCCAGCTTTTTAAGCTCGTCCGCAGCCTTTTGGCGTGTTGCCATGATTTTTTTCACGGTCTGCTCAAAATACGGCTTGTCTTTGATAGAAGCCGTTCCTGCTTCCACCGCAACGCTGTCCATGGGGTATGAGTTGTATGAGTCCTTGACTGCGTCCATGTATTTTATAAGGTACGGATTTGATATCGCAGCCGCAACTCTCATTCCTGCCAGAGAGCGTGATTTTGAAAAGGTCTGAGTGACCACAAGATTGTCGTATTTTTCTATAAGCTCCACCGCTGAATATCCGCCGAAGTCAACATATGCCTCGTCGATTATCACAATGCAGTCACGGTTGTGTTCAAGCAGGTCTGTTATCTTTTCCTTGCCAAGTCCGATGCTTGTGGGAGCGTTAGGATTTGGAATGACCACTCCGCCGTTTGGAGCGTAATAATCCTCAATGTTTATCTCGAAATTATCGTCCACCGCAAAGGTCTTGCAGGGGATTCTCAGAAGCTCGCACCACACGGGGTAAAACGAGTAGGTGATGTCGGGATAAACGATAGGCAGCTCGGAATTGAAAAACGCCCTGAACGCAGTGGCAAGAACGTCGTCCGAACCGTTTCCCGCAAAGACGTTTTCTTTTTTAAGTCCGTAATATTCGGCAATAGCCTCTCTCAGCGGACCTGCGTCCATGCTGGGATATTTGCTGAGCCGTTCGCCCTTGAATTTATCCAGCGCCTGCTGTACCATGGGCGAGGGAGGATAGGGATTTTCGTTGGCGTTAAGCTTGATGATATGCGCAGATTTCGGCTGTTCGCCAGCAACGTAGGGGTCTATTTTTATAAGGTTTTTCTGCCAAAGCTTCTCGCTCATTATTGATTCCTCCCGATATTTTATCGCAGTAAAGCGGTTTAACATTAGAATTATAGCACACGCATAAGGCGTTGTCAAGTTGACAGGGCGCAGTCAGAGAGGTTTTCGGAGATAGTCTGTATATCGGCATTTTTTGTTGACGTTATTATAATTTAATGATATAATATGGCTAGGGGAAAAGTCGGAATTATGCCGGCGTAATCAAAAAATAAAAAGAACAGGGGTGGCAGTATGTATGCAATGAGAACAAGAAAACCAGTAGAATCAGCGATCGCATTCACCATACTTGGGGTTGTTGGGTTGTTGGTAGTTTTGTTTTTCCTGCTGGGCAACATTCGTCTGGTTTGCTTCGGAGAAACGGTGGAAGGTATTGTGGTATCTTCGTATGAGGTCAAGGATGATAACAATGAATCTCATTATCTGAACACCGCCGATTATGTTGTGGACGGCAAAAAATACAGACTGGATTCGTTCAGCAGAACAAAATATCCTATGCTTGATCAGACGGTGACCATTCATTATGACCCGAAGGATCCGTCCGAAGCCTGCACTTCCATATGGGGCCAGGGAGTAATACTGCCCTGCTTGCTGCTGGCGTCGGTTTTATTACTGGCAGCCGCCGCCTTTTTCTTTTGGGAAGACCGAAAGGGAAAAAATTAATAAGCCCTTTGGATAAGGGCGCCGATTTGACCTATACTTTGCCGTATTGGCGAAAAAACAGCCTCAGAAGCTCAATGTCTTCTGAGGCTTTAATTTACAAAAAACTAATAAAGTGAAGGATAAGGGGAAGCCCTCTATCGCAGGGCTTCCCCTCTTTCAAAACAGTCCACCGGACTGTTTTGAAATTCACCCTATTCGGAGCTCCCTACGGATAGGGGATTTCGCTCACTGCGGTGAGCGACAAGAGGGCTCCTCGCCCTCTTGACTCCTCGCAAGCCCTCTAGCGCCGGGCTTGAGCCTGCGCTTTAATTTATGTAACCAATAATCCTGCTGTTACGTCATACTCACAAGCGTTATAGTAGTTCTGTAAAGCTTGTTTGTATTCTTGTCAAATGTGAAATCATATCTGAACATGGGCGTAAGACCCGAGGGAGTGGGTTCTCCTGCGAAATAAACCGAATAGTTCTCTCCTTTAAGATCGACGCAGTATTTGCCGTCGTCCTCTATGGTGCCTTCGGGGTGCCAGAAAATGTTGTCGCTGTTGTATTCGTCATACTTGGCAAAGTATTCGGTGTTCATCGTAAAGCCCTGAGATTCCACAAAAGCCTTGAAATTGTCTACGGTGTAGTTTTCGTTGGTGTTTTCAAAGTTTTCTTTGTCCTCCAGTATTCTGCCTGACATTTCTGTGGAAAAGCCTTTGGACAGCCATGCAGGTGTTTTGTATTCGGAGTGCTCATTCTTTTGATCCTCAGCCCATACCACATAAGCTTTGTCAAGGGTCACCTTGCCGTTTGGGTCTGTAAGATTTGCAACAAAGAGCCTGATACGCTTGTCGCTGTCGAAATTCTTGGGGGTAAGAAAAACAGAATATACCTCCCACCACTTTGCTGTGACAAGACTTGCGCCTACTTTGTATTCAAGCAGATAATCCTTGCGTTCTTCATAGCTGCCGTCCATATATGTAAATTCATATTCGTCCGAATATTTCTGATACATTTCGTCAACAGTCGTATAACCGCCCAGCTTGAAAACTATATCGTTCATCTGGATAAGTCCCGACCTGAGATCTGCGTCCAGTATTTCCTGAGTAGGCTTCAAAATTACCTCTCCCGATGGCACTTCTACATTTGTGCCGTCGTCCTCTTTTGACTGTGAATCAAGTGCGTTGAGCTTATCTTCGATATCCTTTTCGCTCATGCTGTTGATATCATCTTCGGTGATGACGCTGTTTTTGCCGCCTTTATCCGTCTTTGCACCGCTGTCACGATTTGCAGCGACTGCCGCCGTTACTCCTCCGCCTACGATAACTGCTGCGCATATTCCTGCTATTACCTTTGATCTTACTGTTGATAACATACTTTTTCCTCCCGATATTGTTTTAGTTGTGGCTTTATTATCGGGAACAACATCTGAATTTGCAGCGGCTTTGCTGTCGGCATTGCTGTTGCTGTTTGCATTTGCAAGTCTGCTGAAAACGGATAACTCAGGCAGCGTAAGCTTTGCGGATTCCTGCATAAAAATTTTTGACAGAACAGGTATGGGCACAAATGCGTGAAGCCTGTCGTCGTTTTTCTTTTCGTAGATAAGCACCGCCTCCCTTATCTTCTTTCTTGCGGCGCTGAGACGGGAAGTAACTGTGCCTTCCGAACATTCCATTATCCTTGCTATTTCGGCAACGCTCATCATGTCGAAATAGAAAAGAATGACGGTCTGCCTTTGCTCATCGGTGAGAACACGGTCGATAATATCCATGATTATCCGACGCTTTTCCTCGCTGTCGGCGTAATCGTCGGGGATAAGTTCGCTGTCGGGAATATCCTCGATGATATCTTCCGAATCCTCTTGGGCGGCAGGATTTTTTCTGAAATGCATTTTGCATTTGTTGATTGCTATCCTGTTCACCCACGGCGAGAAGTTTTCGGGGAATTTCAGGTCGTCAAGCTTTTCAAGCGCCGTCATGAAGGTCTCCTGCATGATGTCCTGCGCTTCCTGCTCGTTTCCCACAAGCTTAAGACAGTTGAAGTAAACCGCTCTGCCCGTTTCGGAATAAAGCTGACCGAAGGCTTTTTTGTCACCCTGCCTTGCCTGCAAGACAAGATTTTTTATCTGCTCCTTTTCCATATGATCTTCTTTGCTCCTTTTTGCATTGTATTATGCCTAAAAAATCCGTTTTCAGCATATTCGGTGTTGTCCCGACATTTGTTAGATACATTCTGAAAACGGATTATTGAGCATATTAAAATACTTAACGATTTATTTACAATTTATTAACTCTCGTACTTTCTGACTCTCAGCTTAATGCCTACGCTGTCGGCGATAGCCTGAGATCTTTTTATTTCCTCCTCGCCGATAATATCAACAACAGTCAGCATAACGTTTGGCACATACTCCTTTACTCTGCCTGCAAAGCCAAGCATTTCCGCAAAGCAGTCGGCGTCTTTGAAGGACGGTCTTGTTACCTTATTGTACTCCTCGCTGGTGGAAGCGTTAAGGCTTATGGAAACTGTATCCGCAATGCCCTCAAATTCAGCCGCAGTGCTGCGCTTGTTTATCAGGTCGGAAAGTCCGTTGGTGTTTACTCTTATAGGAGTTTTGGTCACCGAGCGGATATAGGCGGCAACTGTTTTGAGTATTTCAAGCTCGCAGGTAGGCTCGCCGTAGCCGCAGAAAACTATCTCCTTGTAGCTGTCAAGATCTCTTGACTTGAGATTTTCAATAACTTCTTCCGCATCAGGCTGATGTTCAAGCCACAGCGGGTCGGAGCCGTAAGCGCCGTCGCCGTTGTTTCTTATGCAGAATGTGCAGCTGCACGGGCATTTGTTTGTTATGTTCAGATAAAGTCCGTCGCCTACTTCGTAGCTTATGGTCATCATTTTTTTCATTTGCTTTTCCTCTTTTCAATCTATGGTTCGTCGGCGTTTAGCCTATGTTTTCCCGTAAAATTTCCCTTGCCATGAATCTCTCCTTACAAGCTCCTTGTCGATATCGTTCATCACGCAGAACTTTTTCAGGCTCCACAGCGGAGCGATAAGGTCGTCCTTTGCCCCGTCGCCTGTGACACGCTGTATTATCACGCTGTCGGGTATGACCTCCAGCTGGTCGCAGACAAGGCTGACGTAATCCTGCATTTCCATGGCGGAGAACATTCCGCTGCGGTACATCTCAGCCAGCTGCGTGTTCTTTAAAATGTGCAGAAGATGAATTTTTATACTGTGTATGCCCAGTCCACTGCACATTTTTGCCGTTTCAAGCATCATGTCATGAGTTTCCCCCGGCAGACCGTTTATTATGTGTACGCAGACGTTTATTCCTCTGTCTCTGAGCAGCCGGAAGCCGTAAAGAAAATCTTTAAAGCTGTGACAGCGGTTGCACAGCCGGGCGGTTTTATCGTGAATACTCTGCAAGCCAAGCTCTACCGTAAGATAAGTCTTTTGTGAAAGCTCCGCAAGCATATCTGCGTTCTCCTCGTTTATGCAGTCGGCCCTGGTGGCGATACTAAGCCCCACGGTGTTTTCAAAGGATAAAGCGGTCTCAAACATTTTTCTCAGCGTTTCTGTGTCGCCGTAGGTGTTTGAGCCTGCCTGAAAATAGGGGATATAAAGCCCCTCCGACCATTTGCGGTGCATTTTCGCTTTGACTTCTTCAAACTGCGTGAGAATATCGTCGCAGGGATCGCCCGCAAAATCGCCGCTCATCTTTGCCGAACAGAATATGCAGCCGCCCGTTCCCTTTGTGCCGTCACGGTTGGGACAGCCTAAGTCGATGTTCAGCGGCACCTTGAAGACCTTCTGACCGAAGCGGTGTTTCAGATAATAGCTGTAGGTCAGATATCTTTTGTTGTCCTCCGAATATGGGAAGGGGTTGGACTCTCTCTGAGTCATGACAGCTCTTCCTCCGTTGTTTCTTCGGGCGGCAATGTTTCCTCCGGAGTGGTTTCCGATTCTTCCGGCGTCGTTACCTCTTCGCTTGTAACAGATTCGGGAGTGGTGGTGACGGGAGGCTCGGTGGCTGATGTGGTGGTGTTCTTTGTGGTGTCTTTGGTGGTCTTTTCAGTAGTTTTCTTGGTAGTGACAGGCTTGGACGCCGGCGGAACGGTGGTGGTAATTGTGACCACAGGCGCTATGTTGTTGGTGGTAGTGCCTGTAGTGGTTTTCTTGGTGGTGGTGGTTTCCGTCTCGGACTCGTCATCGGGAGTGGTTCTTACAAAAGTGGTCTTGTAAACCGCAGCTGTTTTTTTGGTAGTCGTTCCCGACGCTTTTTCTGTGGTTTTTTCGTCCTCTGCCGAAGCGGTAGTCACGGCATGTTCGTCGTGACCCTCACCCCGGTCGATGTCAAAGCTGTTATGAGTGTCGGACACGTCTTCGTCTATCATGTCCACCGGGTCGGAGACCTTGTTTCCTATGCCGTAAATGAGCGATATCCTTTCCTCCAGCCATTTGATCTGCTGCGGAAAAGGCAGAGTGCTTTCATATCGGCTTTCCATTTCGGCGGTGTATTTTCCCGAGCAAAGTCTTTCAAGAGAAAACTTGTTTCCCTCGTCGCCGTATTTCTTGCTGCTGGTCATGGCGATAAAAACAGTCGCAGCCGCCAGAATAACAAAGGCGAGCACTATCATGTCAATAAAGTCATACTGCGCCTCCAGATTTTCCTTTTCAAGGCTTTTAATGACCTTTTCGCTTTCTTCACATTCTTCGGGCATTTGAAAATCATCGTCGCTGTCGTCTATTTTATAAAGAATCCTGTTATCCATTTTACAGCGCTCCCTGACGGAGCAGACCTCCTTTTCTCGGTTTGGGTCAGGCGGCGGTCAGTCTAGCCGCAATAGTTATGATGCACAGCAAAAGCGTTGCAGCCGACAGAACGGTCTTTAATATTCTTACCTGACCGTATGCTCTCGGCGACCTTTCGGCGTATTTTCCCACCGCCGACATAAGCGGCTTTCTTATGGCGGGGCAAACGCTTACAAAGGCTATAAGTATAAGCGTGATGTTGTTGAGCACGGCGTATTTCATGGCAACGCTGAGAGAATATTTTGTTCCCACTCCCACAAGAGCCAGCAGCCACTTTCTGTAGCCGTAAAGACTGCTGAAATAAAGTCCGCCGAAAAGCAGAACGCACAATATGAGAATATAAATAAATCTGACTGCCGCAGGCGCTTTTTCAAGCTTTTTTCCGTAGACGTATTTTTCAAGCGCTGCGATAATTCCCACGGCGGCGCCGACTATTATAAAATTCAGACGGCAGTCATACCACATTGCCACCGCAATGCAGCAGAATACTGTGCATATCACCGAGAGTACCTTTCGGTCTTTTGCTATGTCCGAAAAGACCTCTTCAAAGAAATTTACAAGAGTTGTGTTGAAGGTTTTAAGCAGTCCGCCGAACAGACCGCTTATGCCCATGTCGGAATAGTTTTTGGGATAATCAAAGCCGTTCATTCTGCCCAGTCCCCATGCCATATCCGACATTCCCGTAAAGAGAAAATATATCTCAGCAAAAAAGGCTATCATTCCGAACCAGCAGCCTATGAGGGTTATCTCCTGCGAGTTTAGACCTGCAAGCTTCATTCTTGAAAAAACGTTTGCTATCAGTACGGCTTTTGCCAGACCGATGATAAATCTGTTAAGACCATCTCTTATGCCTTTGCCCGTCACGGTGCGGTTTCTTATGGCAGGCTCGATATCGCCGTACCTTACAACAGGTCCCACCAGCATGAAGTGATAGGATATCATATAGACAAGCAGGCAGAATATATTCTTTTCAGCCTTGCATTTGCCCTTGAAAACGTCATAGCAGTAGGAAAAGCCTCTTACCGTGTAGAATGAAACGCCTATGGGGATAAGCGCCTTCGAAAAATGCAGAGCGTCTATGCTGTCAAACAGATAGTTGTGTGCAAAAACAAGGAATACGCCTGCGTTCATAAGGAAATCGGCGGCTAGTATGGCTGCTGCGGCAGGGCGGCGGTTTTCTCTTGTTTTTGCAATGCCCAGTCCGAATATATATTCAAAAATTATGGTCACAAACAGCAGGCATACCTTTGCAGGTACAGCCCATGTGAAAAATATCACCGAAGTAATAACGAGAATGAGGTTTTTGTATTCGGTGCTTCTGTCAAGAAATGAAAGCAGGACCGTGCAGGGCAGCAGTCCCAGAAAAAATAACAGGTCGGAATAAACCACTATAATATCTCCTTAATTTGTGTTGCCTTTGCTTTGAACTTACATATAATAGAAAAAATGCAGGTTAGACTACTTTAATTTTATCACAATTCACAAATTTAAGCAAGCAAAATTATAAATAAAATAAAACTTTTTTATAAAAAGACATAAAAGTATTTGCATTATTCAAAATATGTGCTATAATGATAATATATAATATGCTGTTTCTTGGGGAAGGAGTGACATTAATGTCATCAGTATTAATAACCGGCGCAAGCGGAATGATAGGTATGTATCTTACATCCAGCCTGCTGCAGAAAAAACATAGAGTGTTTGGTGTTGACAGCAGAAATAATGACTTTATAGGAACCGACGCTAACTACACCTTCGTTCAGTGCGATATTACGGATAAAGACGCTATCACAACTATTATTGCCAGCAATAAGATAGACACGGTAGTTCACCTTGCAAATTCGGTAGATAATGATATAGACCCTTACG
>JBJERD010000314.1:0-8730 GCA_051882095.1 Oscillospiraceae bacterium | reverse complement strand
AGGGGAAGCCCTGCGATAGAGGGCTTCCCCTTATGCTAAGAATGAATAGGTTTTTCGACAGACTGACCGCACGGCAATGGTCGTATGTTCAAATCCAATAATACACACAGGCGTGTTTTGCCGCTTTAAAGCGGTCGCATTGTGGTCATAAAAGGGGAGTATTGATGTATAAGATAACCGATTATCAGCAGTTTGACAGAGAAAACGCATATGACGGCAACGACCTGGGCGTGGTTTTCAGAGACGGGAAAACCGTGTTCAAGACCTGGTCGCCTCTTGCTACGGGAGTTTATCTTAATCTTTATCTGGACGGCGAGGGGGATAATCTGATAGAAACTCTGCCTATGGAGCGCATCGACAAGGGCGTGTGGTATGTGGAGCTTCTGCGGTATGCCGAGGGAGTTTATTATACCTTTACATATGAATTTGACTACAACACACGGTATGAGACTATAGATATCTATGCCAGAGCCTGCGGTGTAAACGGCAAGCGAGGCTATGTTATCGACATGAAGAACACCGACCCCTACGGCTGGGAAAGAGTGGACAGACCCTTGTGCGGCAGCGCCTGCGACGCTGTGGTTTATGAGTGTCATGTGAGGGATTTTTCATCGGACGACAGCAGCGGAATACCGTGGGATAAAAAAGGGAAGTTTCTTGCCTTTACACAGTCGGGAACACGCTATATGGACGTTACCACCTGTCTTGACCACCTGAAGGAGCTGGGGGTGACTCACGTTCAGCTGCTGCCTGTTTTTGATTACGCTACGGTTGACGAGAGCAAGCCCCACAAGGCGCAGTATAACTGGGGGTACGATCCGCTTAATTACAACTGCCTTGAAGGCTCTTACTCCACCGACCCTGCCGAGCCGAAAAAGCGCATAAACGAGTTCAAGCAGCTTGTTATGGCTCTGCACAAGTGCGGTATAGGCGTTATTATGGACGTGGTGTATAATCACACCTATTTTACCGAAGAATCGGCGTTTCATAAGTCGTTCCCGTATTATTATCACAGACTGAACGGCGACGGAAAATTCTCAAACGGTTCGGGCTGCGGAAACGAAATGGCTTCGGATCATCTGATGTACAGAAGATTTATGATAAATTCGCTGAAATTTCTTGCCACCGAGTATAAGCTGGACGGTTTCAGATTTGACCTTATGGGTCTGCATGATATCGAAACGGTGAATATCATAAGGGACGAGCTTAACAAATTCGACCCGTCGCTGCTTATGTACGGCGAGGGCTGGACGGGCGGAGAATCGCCTGTGCCGTCGGACAAGCTGGCTTATAAGTGGAATTCCTATCAGTTCGGAAGAGTGGGACTTTTTAACGATAATATCCGTGATTCGGTCAAGGGCGGAACTTTTAATCCCTATGACATCGGCTTTGTAAGCGGAAACAGGAATGCTTTCAATACGCTGAAAAGAGGTATTGCAGGGTCTGTTCCCCATTGGCAGCTGAACGCCGCTCCCGAAGCTTGCTGGGCGTTTGAACCTACTCAGGCGGTGAACTACTGCGAGGCTCACGATAATCATACTCTGTGGGATAAGCTTTCAATATGCGCAAAGCATTACAGCCGTGAGGACAGAGTAAAAATGGATAAGCTGGCGGCGGCGATAATAATGCTTTCGCAGGGGATGCCTTTTATCCAGCTGGGTCAGGATTTTCTGCGCTCAAAGCCGAGAGTGCTTAAAGAGGGCGAAGAGGCGAATGAGGTAAATATCGTGGACGGCAATAGCTATAATGCTCCCGATTTTACCAATGCGATAAAATGGAACGAGAAAAAGGAAAATATCGACGTCTTCAATTATTATAAAATGCTTATCAGGCTGAGAAAGAATAATCCGCTTTTCAGATTGCGTACTAAGGAGGACGTGGGCAGATACCTGAAATTCATGGATACGGGGGACGATAGTTTTATCGTCTATAAGCTGGAGGACAATGAGAATTGTCTGGTGGTGGCGATAAATCCGTATACCGACGTGAGAAATGTATGCCTGCCGGAAGGACGGTTTTATATACGGCTGAAAGAGCAGGGTAAGATGAATAAGTTCCCTGTGAGTGGGAATGTAAGCGTTCCGCCTATATCGGCAGTGGTATACAAAAGGATGAAAGCATAATCAGCGCACCACACTAAACCGGTGAAAATTAAAGTTTAGGGTCAAGCCCTTTTTAAAGGGCTTGCAGGGGGTCAAGGGGGACAGAGTCCCCATTGCAGGTTCTTAGGGCAGAGCCCTAAGCAGGGCATGGGACAGAGTCCCATTCGGCGCAGCCGACAAGGCACTGCGGACAAACTTCGAAAGAAGCAAAAACAACCGCCTCCCCCAAAACCATAAAAGAACACAAAACCGCAGTGCCGAAAAAACTATCCTCCAGTACAAACAGGAAAGAGCGAGGTCTGCAAGACCGAGCGATTTTCCGTCCCAAGAACCAAAAACTGAGGAACAAAATTTGTTGATATCAGGTCAGAACATAAAAATCAAAGACGGCTTGACCGTCTTTTGTTTTATTTAAACAAAAAATAAGACGAAAATTTGTGCATAATTACCCCATAAAAATGCACGGGGTAAATCGTATATAAAGTATCGAAGGGTGTGAAGCTATGACCGACAAGGAGTTCGATTTCAGAATGGAGCTGATTCTGAAAGGCGATAAGGACGGACTCAGAGCTGTATATGAGGAGTACGGAGCTTACATATACAAAACTTTCGTCAATATCGTCAGAAGCCCTCAGGACGCTGAGGACCTCACATCAGATCTCTTCCTGCGGCTTTGGCAGAAGGCAGGGTCTTACCGACAAGGCTCGGGTCATAAAAAGTACCTTGCTGTCATCGCTCATAATATGGCGGTGGATTTTTTGAAAAAGCAGGGCAGACAAACGTTTACGCTGGACGACGACGAAAACGGCGGTTACGATATTCCCGACAGCCGGCGGACGGACGAAACAATTGAAAGCGGCATTTCCTTCGATGAAGCGATAGCAGAGCTTACTGACTCGGAAAAAGAGATAGTGAATCTGCATATAGGTCTTGAACTTACGTTCAAAGAAATATCAGAGATATTGCGCAAGCCTCTCGGCTCCGTCACATGGAAATACAGCCGTGCCATTTCTAAGCTGAAAAAAACTGTGAAGGAGGGAGCAGCGATATGAACGAGAAGGATCTGAAAAAGCTCTACGGCGAGCACGCTTTAAAAACTGCTCCCGATATGGAAAAGCTGTGGAACAGGATCGAAGAGAGAATTGACAGCGAAACGGATAGTGCTACAAAAGAAACGCCCCGTATCACTCAGGATATCACGGGGCAGGAGAACAGAAAAAAGATAACGGCAGCAAAAAAACATTCCGGCAGATGGCTTGCGGCGGCTGCCTGCATTGCGGTGGCTGTTCTGGGAATAAGAGCTTTCAGCGGCAGCAGAACGGACAGCGTGGGTAAGGCGGACAGCAGCTCAAAATATGAGGCTGAGGGAAAGGCTAGTATAACAAAGACAGAATACGAATCCTTAAGCTTTGCATATTCGGATAAAAAGACCTATATGGATTATTCGCCCGACGGCGACGAGTATTTCGTGGAGCAAAACGTTCTGGAGCAGACCGATGTTTTCGTCGATTGCAGAGTAGAAAAGAGAGATGTGAGAACGGCTTACTGCGAATATACCCTTGAAGTTGTAAATGTTATTTGCAGAACGGGCGAGGATGTGAAAATCCCAAAGGAGCTGAAGATCGCTTCAAAAACTCCGTATCTTATGAATCAGGGGGGAGAATATCTTCTCCCGTTGACAAAAAGCGGAGACGATTATAAGATCGTCTTTGAAAACGCTCCTCAGATAGAATTTACCGACAGCGGCGAGATCGTTTTCCACAACGGCTGGTCGGCGCTTGACGAGGAGTCGGCGGAATGTGTTTATCCAAACGAAAGTATGGACGACTTTTATTACGACCGTATGCGCATTGCCTATACCGACAGCATTGATATGCTCATCAGGGAGTGGGAAAGCGTTTAGACAGTAATAGCTTCCGCCGTATGAATAAACAGAACTCATAAGGAGGACGACATTATGAAAAAGACAAACAACAAAATTTTAAAGGCTTTGTGCCTTGCAATGGCAGTTATTATGACGGCAGGAACACTTTCTTCATGCGGAGCGGAGGCAAACGATAAGGGAGATGCGCAGGACAGATATGCCAACGCAAACGGCGAATACCGTCCTCAGACACAGGACGAAGAGGATACCGACAAGCAGACAAGCAACGAGTATAACGATTATATGTCGGAAATGCAGGGCGACATTGCAATGGAGGACTTTATCCCCAATGCGGAGGAATACGCCGAGTATGCCGAAAACGGCTACAAGCTTGTTACCGACGCTCCGCTTTCCACATTTTCGGTGGACGTTGACACGGCTTCATACTCTAATGTAAGGCGTATGCTGCAAAACGGCGAAAGGGTAAATCCTGACGCTGTGAGAACGGAAGAATTTATAAATTATTTCAGCTACGATTATCCCCAGCCGAAGGAGGACGAGCCTGTTTCTATAACTACCGAGCTTTCGGACTGCCCATGGAACGACGAGGCAAAGCTTATGCTGGTAGGCTTGCAGGCTGAGGAGATAGAGATGACGGAAAGACCTGCAATGAATCTGGTTTTTCTTATTGACGTAAGCGGTTCTATGATGGACGAAAACAAGCTTCCGCTGGTGCAGCAGGCTTTCTCCATGCTTGCAGAGGGTCTTGACAAGAACGACAGGATATCAATCGTCACCTACGCAGGAGAAGACAGGGTAGTGCTGGAGGGCGAAACGGGAAACAACTACAGAGAGATAACCGATGCTCTCAATTCTCTTGAAGCAGGCGGTGCAACTGCGGGAGAAGCAGGCATAAACAGAGCATATGAGCTGGCAGAGGAGTTTTTCATTCAGGGCGGAAACAACAGGGTGATACTTGCCACGGACGGCGATCTGAACGTTGGAATATCCTCCGCAGACGAGCTTACAAGGCTTGTTGAGAAGAAGCGTGAGAGCGGAGTTTATCTTTCGGTTTTAGGCTTCGGAACGGGAAATCTGAAGGACGACAGGCTTGAAGCTCTTGCTGACAACGGCAACGGAAACTATTCCTACATTGACAGCATAGACGAAGCGAGAAAGGTACTTGTTGCCGAAATGAGCGGAACGCTGTTCACGGTGGCAAAGGACGTAAAGATACAGCTGGAATTTAATCCCGTAAACGTTGCGGCTTACCGACTGGTGGGCTATGAGAACCGTTTGCTTGATGATGAGGATTTTACCGACGACAAAAAGGACGCAGGCGACATGGGCGCAGGTCACACGGTAACGGCGCTTTATGAGATAATTCCTGCAAAGGGTGTTCTGGGCTCTGAGGGTGCAAGCAAAATTGCGCTTAAATATCAGGAAAACCCGGAAGAGGAGCCATCGGCTGAGGACAAAAGAGAGCTTATTCAGGACGACAAGCTGAGAGAAGAGCTTCTGACCGTCAAGCTGAGATACAAGGAGCCGGAAGAGGACGAGAGCAAGGAGATACAGAGCATAGTAAAGGTTTCGGACTACAGCGAAAGTGCGCAGAAAAACCTTGCGTTTGCGGCTTGTGCGGCAGAATTTGCCATGTATCTTTCGGAAAGCGAATACTCCGATATCACGCCTGCCGAGATAATAGACAGTCTTGATTCGCAGGGACTTATCACCGACGATTACCGCCGTGAGATGCGGGATCTGCTGGAGATTGTTTCAATTGACAATTGACAATGGACAATGGACAATTGACAATGAAGGTGTTCGCTGCGCTCACGGTTTTTAATTGCGGCGTAATCCCCCACATTCTGTAGGGGCGAACTTTGTTCGCCCGTTTGACACAACGCCCGTTTGTGTTCGCCCTTATGATACACCGCCCGTCCAATACAACGTCCATTCGATAAAACCCCCGTTTGTTGTGTCCCAGCGCTTTGCGGTCACCGCACAATTGTGTAGGGGCTGGCGTCCTCGACAGCCCGTTGTTTGGCTGTTACATCGCCCGAAATTTCAATGCACAATGACGGTGTTCGCTGCACCCAAATTGTAGGGGCGAACTGTGTGTTTCTCGTGTTCGCCCGTTTGTGTTCACCCGTGTACACCCCAGCCATCCGGCGCTGTTTCTCCCACTGTATTTACTTAAACGTTATCTTCATAAAATAAAGCTATAAAATATTCAGTTATTTAATTGCAAACAAAAATAAGATGTGCTATACTTTAGCCTTGTGAAAACGTGAGAAAGGAGAAACGCTCCGATGAGAGCGCCGTGAAAAGCTATGAAGGATCTTACCAAGGGAAATCCCGTCAGGCTGCTGCTGGCATTTTCTCTGCCGCTGCTTATGGGAAATATTTTTCAGCTGTTCTACAACCTTGCCGACACAAGGATAGTCGGCGAAACTCTGGGCGAAAACGCCATTGCCGCTCTGGGAGCTACCTCCGCACTCAACACCGTTATCGTAGGCTTTTTGAACGGACTGACCAACGGCTTTGCGCTGATGACCGCAAGATTTTTCGGCGCAAAGGAGCATGACCGCATGAAGCAGTCGGTTGCAGCGACCCTTGTGCTGGGCTTTCTGACCTCCGCCCTGCTTACGATAGCAAGCCTTGTTTTTCTCGACCCTCTTCTTAAAGCGCTCAACACTCCCGACGACATATTCATTCAGTCCAAAGCCTACATAAAGGTCATACTTGCAGGAATGAGCATATCAATGTGCTATAACATATGCGCCGCCGTGCTGCGAGCTGTGGGAGACACGGTAACTCCGCTGGTGATACTTGTTATCTCCACCGTCATAAACATTGCTCTCGACCTGCTGTTCATTTTAGGCTTCGGCTTCGGAGTTGAGGGAGCAGCCTATGCAACGCTTATCGCTCAGCTTATCTCGGTAATTCTGTGCGTTATCTATATTCTGAAAAAGCACAAGGAGCTTGTCCCCACTTCGGAAAGCTTCCGTTTCAGCCGCCAAATGGCAGGAGATATGTATGCTTCGGGCATTTCAATGGGACTGATGATATCACTTGTAGGAATAGGAACAGTCATCATGCAGGGAGCAATAAACATTTTCGGCACAGATATAATAGTATCCCACACCGCATCAAGAAAGATAAGCGAAATGTTCATGCTGCCCATAAGCGTTTTCGGAGCGGCTTCGGCAACATTTTCAAGTCAGAATTACGGCGCAGGAAAGCTTAAAAGAGTCCGCAGCGGAGTTTTCAGCGCAACTCTGATAACAGGGGTGTGGTCAGCGGCAGTAATAATCGTCTGCTATGCCTTCACTCCTCTGCTGGTCAGACTTGTAACAGGCATTGCCGACCCGGAAATAATATCTGTCTCCAAAAGATATATGCAGATAAACACGCCCTTTTACTTCATACTGGGAATAGTGATAGTGTTCCGAAACGCATTGCAGGGCGTGGGAGATAAAATAACCCCCATAGTTTCAAGCATACTGGAGCTTGCCGGAAAATTTGCGGTAGCAATGATACTTGCGCCGAGGCTTGGCTATTTCGGCATAATGATATCCGAACCGCTTGTATGGATAGGCATGGCGGCGATACTGGCATTCGGATTTTTCAGAAACAAAGCTATAAAAAACGGAAGATTTTCGGAAGAATAATGTAGGGGTGCTAGCCCGCACGGGGCAATCGCCCTCCGATAGGTTCGTGCGAAAGGCAGGTTCTGTGTGTCGGGCGGTCGTAGTGAATTAGGAGCGGTATGAAAGAATTGCAGGCATAACTGTACGGGCGAACTATGTTCGCCCGTAACACTGTGTTCGCCCGTCTTTACGATTTCACCACCGATTTATTACTGCAAAACAGCCGTTTCCAACAACAGCCTTCCCCCAAAAAACAGGTCGATACATACATCGACCCCTGCATACGCATAAAAAACGGGCGGTCAATGACCGCCCCAACTTGTTATACATCTTCGATCCGCTTTTCAATTCCGCACCTGTCAACGCCTATCTTTCCGCCGACCACTTCTTCAAGAAAGCTCTCCATAGGATAAGGCTTGAAGAAATAAAAGCCCTGTGCATACTGACAGCCGATGCCCATAAGAAAATCTGCCTGCTCCTTGGTCTCAACGCCCTCAACTATGACCCTTATGCCAAGCTTTCTGGACATCTGTATCACCGAATCAACTATCTTTTTCGCCCTTGACTCCTGCATTTTGCTGTTCCAGCCCCGCAGAAAAGCCATATCCAACTTGATGACATCCATGTTGTAGCTTTTAAGAGAATTAAGCGACGAATAACCGCTTCCGAAATCGTCCATATGTATGATAAATCCGAACCTTTTCAGCCTTTCAAAGGTCTGCTTGAAGCTTCTGATGTTCTCAACATAAGCGCTCTCTGTTATCTCCAGCTGAATGTCCTTTGAGTCAAGGTCGTATTCTTTCAGTATATCCGTTATCTCGTCATAAAAGCCCTCGTAATAAAAGCTTATTCCCGACAGATTTACCGAAAACGGAACAATATCTATCCCCTCGTCTATGCACCTTCTCATAGTGCGGCAGGCTTCTCTGAATATGTACAGATCAAGCCGCTTGATAAAACCGTTGCGCTCATAAACGGGAATAAAATCCTGGGGATTTATCATGCCCTTCTCAGGGTGCTGCCACCGCACAAGTATCTCAGCGCCCACTATCTTGCGGTTGAGCATATTCACCTGCGGCTGAACGAGCAGCACAAAATCCTTGTTCTGAAG
>JBJERD010000313.1:0-8815 GCA_051882095.1 Oscillospiraceae bacterium | reverse complement strand
CCATAATTTCCACAGGGTTATCCGTGAACACGTTTGCAGAGGCAAATATAAACTGACAGAACGCCCGGTTCTGATAAACAACTGGGAAGCTACTTATTTCGATTTTGACGAAAAAAAGATATTAAAAATCGCAGAGCAGGCAGTTGAACTTGGAGTCGATATGCTTGTGCTGGACGACGGCTGGTTCGGCAAAAGGGATGATGACTGCTCAGGACTCGGCGACTGGTTTGTCAACGAGGAAAAGCTGCATGGCGGACTGGGTAATCTTGCTGAAAAGATAAACACAATGGGCATGAAATTCGGCTTGTGGTTTGAACCGGAAATGGTTTCAGAGGACAGCAATCTTTATCGCAAACGCCCTGAATGGGCAATAAAGATACCGACAAGAAAACCTGTGAGAGGCCGTTATCAGCTGGTGCTGGATATGACTAATCCGGAGGTTCGGGAATATCTCATTAATACGATAAGCAGAGTTTTAAACAGCGCAAATATTTCCTATGTGAAATGGGATATGAACCGCAGTATCTGCGACTGGTATACACCCTGCCTTTCTTCGGGTAATCAGGGAGAAATGCCACACCGATATGTGCTTGGATTGTATGAGCTGCTTGAACGTCTGACGACTGCTTTTCCGGATGTTCTCTTTGAGGGCTGCAGCGGCGGAGGCGGACGTTTTGATGCAGGTATGCTTTACTACTGTCCGCAGATATGGTGCAGTGATGACACAGACGCTTATGAGCGCACAAAAATACAGTACGGCACATCATTTTTCTATCCTGTTTCTGCTGTGGGTTCTCATGTTTCAGCTGTTCCGAATCACCAGACCGGCAGGGTAATTCCAATTGAAACAAGGGCTGTTACTGCTATGGCAGGCAGCTTTGGCTATGAGCTTGACCTTAATACTCTGTCTGAATCAGAAAAACAGGATGTAAAAAAACAGATCGTTCGATTTAAAAAAGACGGTCCGCTGATCCACAATGGTCTTTACTACAGGCTCAGCAATCCTATGACAGACAAATTTGCTGTGTGGGAGTACGTTTCGGAAAATCGTAAGGAAGTGCTTGTACACGGTGTTATTTTCCATACAGAACCGAATCACACACAGTATCATATCAGACTGCGTGGACTTCTGCCGGAGGTTAATTACCGCCTTGCTGAAAACGGAAACATTTACAGCGGAGCCGCACTTATGAACGGAGGAATTTTACTTCCCAAGTCATGGGGAGATTATGCACCGGTTGAAATGCATTTTATTGCCGAAAACTAACAGGAGGACGCCTTATGAAATATCAGGAATTAAAAGAACAGCTTAATGACGGCAGTTTTGATAAAGTCCAAAAGAACTCATTGCACGCATAAACAGCAGCTATTATGAATGTGACCCGGTTTTGCGCAACAATCGTACAACTGAAGAATGTCCGCTGGGACTGTTTCACCCAAAGCCATCTTTACATCACATCAAAAAGGAAAATATCGGTTTGATTGAGGTGATGGGACTTGCTGTATTACCATCACGTCTTGCAGAAGAACTGAGTGCCGTGTAGAATGCACTGTTGTCCGGAAAAGACCTTAACGATAATCCGCAAACTGTTGCTCATGCTGAATGGGCAAAGAAAATCTTGCAGAGTCATCATGATTTTTCAAAAGAAAATGTTTCAGCTATTGTTCGTGCAGAGGTTGGAAAAGTTTTTGAACAGGTTTTACTGGACGCAGGAGTTTTTAAAAGAAATGAAACCGGCAAACAGGCATTTAACAGATTTGTATACACACTGACAGAGGGAGGCGTAATATGAAAAAAATTGATGTTACCGCACTGGGCGAATTACTGATAGATTTTACCGAAAACGGAATAAGTCCACAGGGAAATCCTTTATTTGAAGCCAACCCGGGCGGAGCACCCTGCAACGTGCTTGCAATGCTTTCAAAGCTTGGAAAGAAAACTGCTTTTATCGGCAAGGTCGGCGGCGATATGTTCGGCAGGCAGCTTTCCGATGCCGTAAAAAGGTCGATCGTATCGCTCTTTATCTTGTAAGGCTTTTTTAACCGAAATATATTCAAACGTTTTAGCAAAATCACAGAATGTAATCGTTGCCCGAATGTTTCAACCAAAGTCATTGCTCGCAAAAAGTATCAAAATACGGATTTAAATATGGTTAAAAACAACAATATATCCCGTTTGTATTGTGTAAAACGCTGAATTTTAATTAATGCTCAACTTAAACGTTTAATTAAATTGACAAACTAATTAGGTTTATGATATATTAATTATGCGGTTAATAACTGTGCAAAATTAAGTTAAATTAATATGATAATTGAAGGAGGAGCATTTTAAATGAACTGTTTAAGAAGAAAGGTAACTTCTTTTGCCGCTGCGGCTGCTCTTGTTGTAAGCTCAATACCGCTTACAGGCTGGTGGATCAATGAAGCAGAGGCGGCAGCAATTCCAGAGGGCTTCGTGTATGCCGACGGAACAAAGTTTATGTGCGACGGAAGTCCGTATTATTATGGCGGCACAAACTGTTATTATCTGACCTATAAGTCTCAGAACGAAGTCAAGAACGTGTTTGGCGACGCTTCGGCAATGGGACTCAAGGTGATAAGGATCTGGGGTAATCTTGACGTCGGAAGAAAGACCTCACAAATAAATTCTCAGTCGGGATATCCTGTTTTTGAGGGAAATAACGACGGATCAGGCGAAAAGGACGGCGTATATTTTCAGTATTGGGACGATGAGCAGGGACGACCTGTTGTAAACGAGGGTGCAGACGGTCTGCGCAGACTTGACTATGTTATCAAGCAGGCTGAAGAGCATGATATGAAGCTCATCATTACCTTTACAAACTACTGGGAAGCCTTCGGCGGAATGGGACAGTATGTGAAATGGTATCAGATGTCCCAGGGACAAAGCGTTTCAAGCGGCAAGGTTGATGAAAGGGACGTCTGCGAATTTTACACAAACGAAACAATGAAGGGTTGGTACAAGGATTATATCAATACTCTTCTTAATCACCAGAATTACTATACCGGCGAGAAGCTTATGGATTCCGAAGCTGTTTTTTCGTGGGAGCTTTCAAACGAGCCGAGATGTACAGCTGACAGCTTCTGTGAGGACGACATTTTATACAACTGGGCAAAGGAAATGTCCGAGTATGTAAAATCAATCGACCCATATCATATGGTATCCGTAGGCGATGAGGGCTTTTTCAATCTGGGTTATCAGAACGCAAATTCTCAGGGACTTCCGTCTGCGGCTTATTCCGGCTACTACGGCGTTGACTTTGATAAGCTCATGACAATTGAAACTGTTGATTTCGGTACTCCTCATATGTACGTTGACCAGTGGGGCTTTGACCTCAACGCAGATGACCTTGAGTGGATCAAGCGTCATTCCGAATCTACCCAGAATGCTGATAAGCCTATAATTTTCGAGGAATTTGGTCTTACCGACAAATCCAAGAGAGATGCTGCCTATACTGATTGGCTTGATATTGTAACAGGCGATTACTATGACGGCATTGAATATCAGGGCTTTAACTACTGGATGATAGCTTCTTATCTTGACGACGGCTCTCTCTATCAGGATTACGACGGTTATACCGTTTATGGTCCCGTAGGTATTGAGTCGACCGACAGCGCAAGAACTATTATAGTGAATGCTGCCGATAAAATGAACAAGAAAAATATAGTAAATACTGTTGATAAATCATCATATACATTTGACAGAAGCTCTGCTGCTGACGTAGAGATAAACGTTTCAATGACAATGGGTGAGATCTCAGGATTGAAGTTTAACGGACAAGTGCTTACCAACGGTAAAGAGTTTAATATCCTGGGCTCAAAAATCACAATAAGCGCTGATTATCTGAAGAATATGAGCCTCTCTAAGTATACTTGTCAGGTGCTCACGACGGGAGGAAATCAGCCTAAATTTAGTGTTGTAGTAAAGGACTCTTCTATACCCGATCCTGTAATCACTCCATCAACCGTTTCTATTGACGTAAACCCCCGTGTTTGTCAAGATGTAACGATCACTATGGATCTGAAAACAAGCGAATTCAGAGGAATAAGCACGGGAAGCAAGACGCTTACCGAGGGAAGCGACTACACAGTTTCAGGAAATACTGTAGTTCTTAAAAAGTCCTTCCTTGAAACTCTTGAAGCCGGTGTAAACACTCTTGTGTTTGATTTCTATGAGGGTTCGGACTGCACGCTGACCATCAATACAAAGGACACAACAGGACTGGACGAATTTGACACCTTTGAAAGCTACAGCTCCGATTCTGAGCTTTGGAATTCCTATTCAAGAAACACAAGCGGAAACGAGCTTTCACTTTCCCTTGCCGATAAAAACGGCTCAAAGGCTCTTGCTTTCTCTTATGACGTAAGCTCACCTAACGGCTACTGCGGCGTAAATCACCCCATCAGCTCAAGAGACGCTACAAGCTATGACGGAGTTGAGCTGTGGATCGAAGGCGACGGCTCGGGCAACAGTTTTACAATTCAGCTCAGAGACGGTAACGACAAGTATTTTGAAAAAGAAATAACTATCGACTTTATAGGCGGAAAAACTATTCAGATACCTTTTACAGAGTTTACTGCTCCAAGCTGGCAGGGCGATGGAACTCTTGACGCAGGCAAGATAAATCAGTTCTCTTTCTACGCAGGAAACGGCGGAAGCAAGGACAGCGGAACCTACTACATTGATAACGTTATTCTGTATAAGGAAACCGTTCAGTCCGACAAGCCTTATATTATAAACAAAACAGGAAGCTTTGACGCTTCTTCTCCTTCCGGTGTTCGTACCGATCTGGTGCTTTACGGTATGTCCGTAAGCTCGGTGGTATGTGAGGGAACAACTCTTGTTGGCGGCGTTGATTATTCTACAAACGGAAGCCAGCTTATGCTCAACGAGACCTTCCTCAATACTCTTTCAACAGGAACTTATTCGCTTGTGTATACTTTCAGCGACGGAACGGCAGATGAATTTACTCTCACTGTTGTAAACGCAACAGAAGTACATACACACAGCTATCAGGAAACTGTAGTCGCTCCTACATATGCAGCAAAGGGTTACACTCTCCACACCTGCTCGGGATGCGGCGACAGTTATCAGGACAATTACACAGCCAAGAAGACAGTTCCAAATGCTTCTATCAGCAGCAGTTACACCAGCACAGGCACAAGCTTCACACTTAATTGGGGCAAAATAAGCGAAGCTACAGGCTACTATGTATATAAATTCGACGGCGTAAACAAAAAGTGGGTAAAAGTAAAGACCGTAACAGGCGCAAGCAATACATCAGCCACAGTTTCGGGCTTCATTCCCGGCTCGGTAATAAAGTTCAAGGTGAACGCATATGTAGTAGAAAACGGAAAGACCTACTACGGAGCAACCGGCACTTTCCTTAGCGCAGCTGCTATCGGAAACGCAAACATCAGCCAGAGCTACACAAGCACAGGCAATAGCATTACCCTTAACTGGTCAAAGGTCTCGGGCGCAACAGGTTATCTTGTTTACAGATATGACAGCGCAACCGGCAAGTGGGTAAAAGCAGCGACAGTATCGGGAGCAGATACGCTCACCGCAACGATCGCAAACGTAACTCCGGGCTCTGTTGTCAAGTTCAAGGTCAATGCATATCTGACCAAGAACGGCAAGACCTACTACGGCAAGTCAGGTGCTACCCTTGATGCCGCAGCTATTGGTAACGCTTCATTCAACAGCAGCTACACAGCTGCAGCCACCACCGCATCGGTAAGCTGGGGCAAGGTAGAAGGAGCTACAGGCTACAGAATTTACAAATATGATTCAGCGTTAAAAACATGGAAACTGATAAAGACAGTTACAGGAGCAGACACAACGTCGGCAACTGTAACAGGACTTACTTCCGGCACTACCACAAAGCTCAAAGTAAACGCCTATCTGACAAAGGGTACAAAGACCTATGTGGGCAAGGCAGGAACAATGCTGAGCGTTACGACAAAGTAAATTAGCAATAAATTAAAAGAACGGCGAATTATCCGCCGTTCTTTTATATTATACAGCAAAGAAGAATCCGGTGCTATCCACACATTCCCACCGGACACACGCCCTTATAATTTCGTTTCTTGTACCATAATAAAAGGTGCGCAGCCCTTCGTAAACCCGATCGGCTGCGCACCTTTTGCGTATTCAATTTCTGAATTCTGTCACCGCTGAGATCTCAGCAGCCATACCCCAACGTTATTCCACCGTAATAACATCCTCAAGAACATAATGGAACGTCGGCGCAGAGCTTTTTTCGTTCTCGTTGTAGCCCTCATTCAGATCAATTGTGTCAGATGGGTCAAAGGGGTCAACTCCGACGTAATCACCCTTGAATACCTGTATCTTGTTGCTGCTCAATTGTTCTATCAGCTCATCTACCTTTTTCTGAGTCCCTTTGGCTGCAACAAATTCGTTTATTTCAAGCATCTGTACCCAGTCGTTTTTAAAGCCCGAGCCTACGTCGTTTCCGTTGACGTTTCCCTTTACGCAGCTTTCAATGTCCTTGTCCGAGAGAACCGCCTTTACCGCACCGGTCATGTATGGTCCCCAGTTTATCTTAGCCCCCGTAAGATAGGTGGTGGGCGCTATGTCTCTCATGCTTTCGTTGTAGCTGACATAGTATATTTCCTTAGACCTGTCTGTTTCCTCGCAGGCAGCCGCTGGTCCTGCCGTGTCAGAGTGCTGAGAGATTATTACACAGCCACGGTCGATAAGCTCCCTTGCCATGCTCTTTTCTACATGGTAATTGCTCCATGAGTTTGTGTACTTTACAGTCATTGTGGCTTCGGGTACTACCGAGCGTATTCCAAGAAAGAAGGAGGTGTACCCCGAAATGACCTCTGCATAAGGGAATGCCGCAATGTATCCTATCTTAGCCTGCTCCCGTGTTATCTTTCCCTCTTCGATTAGCTCGTTGAGCTTCATTCCGGCAACAACGCCTGAAATGTATCTGCCTTCATAGATGTTTCCCATAAAGGTGTGATAGTTGCTTAAATACGGCTCTTCGTTGGCGTTGCTGCAGGTCGCCTGACAGAATTGTATGTCCGGATAAGCCTGAGCGTATTCCTTTGTCTTCTCACCGTAACCGTAGCTTGTGGTGAATATCAGATCGCAGTTGAGATTGACCAGCTCGCTGAGAGCAGTCTCCACCGTGTCTTCTGGAACATTGTATTTTGTGATAGAGTAGACCTGATCGCCGTAAAGCTTTTCGATCTCACGCTGCGCTTTTGAATAGTTGTTGGTATATGCGTCGCTTGAGTCGCCTACATAGATAAATCCTACTCTGATCGTTTTCTCCTGCTCTCCGCCGTTTGTCAGGTGATGTATGCCGAATGATATAAGTATCGCCGTCAATGCGCAAAGTACCGTGATCATGTATTTCTGCTTACCTTCATACTTCATCTGCGTACACCTCGCTCAGCTTCTTGCCGTATATTTCGTTAACGTCTATCGTACCGTCGTCGATAAGCCCAAGCAGTATATCCACAAGATTGGGGTCAAACTGCGTTCCTCTGCCTTTTCTCAGTTCTTCAAGCACATATTCAAGATCCAGCTTTTTGCGGTATACACGGTTTGCAGTCATTGCGTCGAATGCGTCCGCAATGCCTATTATCCTTGCGTTGAGCGGTATATCTTCGCCCTTCAGACCGTTGACATAGCCTCGTCCGTCGTATCTTTCGTGGTGATAAAGCGCACCGTCCGCAACGTTGTCTATCATGGTGAAGTTTTTAAGTATTTCCGCACCCCTTACTACGTGGGATTTCATAACGTTGTATTCATCGTCGGTAAGCCTTGCAGGCTTGTTCAGAACGCTGTCGGGTATTCCTATCTTGCCGATGTCGTGCAGCATGGCTATCTTGCGCAGATTTTCACATTCGTCATCGCTGTAGCCAAGCTTTTGTGCTATCTTGACAGAGTATTCCGATACCCTGACAGAATGTTGGCTGGTGTTTTCGTCCTTGGCGTCCACCGTCTTTGCGATAGTAAGAATGGTCTCGTTACCCATTCTGATCTGGTTTTTAGCAAGCTCCAGCTCCATTTTCTGCATTTGCAGAGTCTTCTGTATCTGAGTTCTTACAAACAGCCATGTGAGATATGATATTGCTATTGCAGCCACCACAGCCGCATAAAGCCTGAACCACCAGTTTTCAAAGAATTCCTTTTCCTTGACTAATTTATAGGAGTTTTCGGCAATAACGTTTCCCGTCCTGCTGTCAAGTATGGCAATGTGCAGAGTGTAATTTCCCGACGGCAGATTTGAATATTTAATGCTCGTCATCTTGCTTTGCGATATCACCTTCGGCTCGGTGTCGTAGCCCATAAGATATATTCTGATATCAGGGTCGTTGATAGAGAAATTCACTATCTCGGGAGTTATCTCGATCTCGTCCGTTCCGTTTGGAATAACAGTCACGGCGCCGTTTTCGATATCAATGCTTTCGCCGTCCGCTTTTAGTTCTTTCAGATGCATTCGATATGATCTCACGGGAATGTCGTACCGGTCGATATCAAAACATACCGCTCCCTTGTCTCCCGACAGATACAGTGAGCCGTTCTCGTCAAGATAATTCCACGAGTTTGGCGTAAGAGATATCTGCAAGCCCTTTTTTGCGTCCAGAAGCAGATATTTCAGCTCTTCTCCGCCAAGCAGCTCCTTTTTGTCGGTAACATAAATTCCTGCAGAGCTGAGAACAAACAGCTCGCTGTTATTTCCTTCGATAATATCATAGTTGTTGTAATAAGGAAAGTTCCTCAGAATGTTTATTTCATCCTCGTCGGTAAGATAAC
>JBJERD010000312.1:0-8929 GCA_051882095.1 Oscillospiraceae bacterium | reverse complement strand
CGTCCTCAAGAACCTGCTGGAAAGATGTGCTGACCTGCGGATAAACAGGTGTTTTCGGTCTTGGGTGACCGTAATCTCTTAATTGCTCATATAATGCTTTGTAGTTTTCATCTTCTTCAAATGTTGTGATCTGTTCGTATGCGGCATAGGTGGACGGCATACTTTTTGTATTTTCATAAAGCAGAATTCCGCTTTCAACTCCGCTCATCCACTTTACAAGCTCGGTTGCACCGTCAATGTTTTCTGTTTTCGATGTTGCCGCATAAGCCCATGAACCTGTGGGAGTATATCTTCCGCCGTCCCAGTTATCGCTGACTATGTATGGTGCAACACCGAGGTCAATATCGCTGTAGCTCTGATAAATGGTGTTTACTTCCCATGCGCCGTCAAACTTAAAGGCTGCACGTCCGCTTTCAAAGAGGTTTTCTATCGGCGTTGCAGACATATATTTTTTCTCAACAAGACCTCTGAAAAACTTAAAAACCTCTTCATTTTTATCCGAATTAAAGTATCCGTCCGCCGAAAGTCCGTCCTCGCTTATCAGGTCTCCGCCGTTTGACCAGATAAACGGAGCGTAATAGTAAATGCTTGCTTCTCCCACAGGGAAAGTCATATCAAGCGGATAGCCGTTCTTGCTTTCCATTATGGGTTTAAGCTGTTCAAGAATATCGAGAAATTCCGAGAAAGTCCACGGATCGTCCTTTTCGGGAACTTCAATTCCCGCTTCCGCGAGAATGGATTTGTTGTAGTAAAGTCCCACACTTGATTCCATTGCGCCCAGGGCATACAGCTTTTCATCAACTGTGCCCTGTTCAATAATAGAATCAAGGTAAACGCCTTTTTCTTCATCACTAAGCTCTGCAAGCGGCTGGATTATTCCGTTTGCGGCATAAGCGGAAATATTCGGACCGTCGACTGTTATAACATCGGGAAGGTCTCCCGACATTACTGACGCATTTATCTTGTCGGAATAACCGCCGCCGCTGTCGTTTCTTGGAATAAATTCGATATCTGCAAAATAAGTGCCGTTGAACTTTTCATTGAAACTGTCTACTGATTTCTTATAGGCTTCTCCTTCCGGAGTGTCTTCGATCGTATGCACCCACATACTGAGATACTGTTCTCCCTCGTCATAGCCCGGCACATCACCGGGTTTTACTGTTTTACTGCACCCTGTAAATGATACCGTGCTTGCTAAAACCGAAAGAGCTGTCAAAAACAATGGTAGCTTTTTCATTGCTGTTTACCTCCGTCTCTTCAAAGTAACCGGTTACTTTACTGATTACATAATATCATTTAACCGGTTAAATGTCAAGGGATTTTTGCATATTTGTAGCAATTTATAAAAACAAAGAAGCTTTTTTGTGCATCTATACAAAACCAGTTACTTTACTAATAACTTTATTGATTTTAGGTTAGCTCAGTGATATAATTATAAGGAAAAGGAGGCTTACAGATGGCTAAGAAAAATGTCACTTTTGCAGATATAGCCGAATATACAGGCTTTTCAAAAACTACAATTTCAAGATATTTCAATAATCCGGATTCAATTACCGTTGAAAATCAGGAAAAAATCGCTCATGCCCTTGAAGTGCTTGATTACAAGGAAAATAAGCTGGCAAGAGTTATGGCTAACGGTAAAACTGAAATGGTAGGAGTTATCATTCCTAATCTGTATATGCATTATTATTCGGATATTCTCGACCACATCATTTCTACTTATGAAGAATACGGCTACAAGTTCATTGTGTTTGCCGGAAATGAAGATGCCGATGTTGAAAGAAAATATATAAACGAACTGCTTGCATACAAAACAGAGGGACTTATTGTTCTGAGTCACACGCTTTCTTCAAAAGAATTGTCCGAATACAATATTCCCATAGTTACCATTGAACGTGAGGACGAATATGTTTGCAGTGTAAACACAGACAATTACATGGGCGGAATTCAGGCGGCAACTGTTCTTGCAAAGAGCGGATGTGATATATTTATCCATGCGAATGCTGATTTTCCTGAAGCTGTACCTGCTTACGGAAGAATTAAAGGATTCAGAGATTTCTGTGAATCAAACGGCTTTGAGCATAAAATTTTGATAAGAGAGTTCGGAGGAAGCTTTGAGGAAAACCTTGCTGAGATAACAAAGCTTTTCAATGAGCTTGAGGAAATTTCCAATGACAAAAAGGTCGGAATATTCATGCCGAATGATACTCATGCCAACATTCTGCTGAATATTATTGTAAAAAAATACGGCACACTTCCCGATAAGTACAAGATAATCGGTTTTGACAATTCTCCTGTTGCAAGAGAAGCGGTGATCCCTATAACGACTGTCGGTCAGCAGGTGGATAAAATCGCTGAAGAGGCAATGGAGATTCTCCTGATGCAGATAAACGAACGGAAAAAACGCAGACCCAAACCTCTTGCTTCACCTATTCACAAAGTTTTTACTCCTATTCTTGTTCGTAGAGAAACGACAAAATGAATAATTAGCGGGCGGCAAAGCAAACTTAACAACTACATTACAACATATAAACAAAATTCTACTGCATCCCCCTTATAGTCCACCCCTATGCATTACGAATTGTGCTCTGCCAACTGATAATATAGTAAAAGTATATTTTCACTGTCGTTACCCTCACTCTCTGGGACAGATAGTAGCTGAGTTCTCAAAATAAAAAATAATCAACTGTTTTATTTTAGCTATTGTATACTTCTTAACATATAACCAAGTACCCCCGTTCAATCAGAGCAGGGGGTACTTGGTTGCTTTATTTTTCCCATTACCATAAACACAAAAACACCCCGCATCAACCGATACGGGGTGTCTTAATTCAATATCATCCGCAAAGTCTGACTTCAACCGCAATATCCTCCCATTGGTCGAACCGCAGTCGGTTACCGCTAAACTGTCGGAAAGCCTTTGCTTCATCATATTTTATGCTGAAATTCCATGACAGTACAAGCCTGTCGGAACTCCTATTTATTTGCAATAGCAGCCTGTGCAGCAGCCAGTCTAGCAATAGGCACACGGAAAGGTGAGCAAGATACATAGTCAAGACCGATCTTGTGGCAGAACTCTACAGATGTAGGATCTCCGCCGTGCTCGCCGCAGATACCAATGTGAAGCTTCGGATTAACAGGCTTGCCAAGCTTGATAGCCATTTCCATCAGCTTGCCTACACCGGTCTGATCCAGCTTAGCAAACGGATCGTTCTCGTAGATCTTAGCATCATAGTAAGCGTCCAGGAACTTGCCTGCGTCGTCTCTCGAGAAGCCGAATGTCATCTGTGTAAGGTCGTTTGTACCGAAGCAGAAGAAGTCAGCTTCTGTAGCGATCTCGTCAGCTGTAAGTGCAGCTCTTGGGATCTCGATCATTGTACCAACCTCGTACTTAAGGTCGGAACCTGCCTCAGCAATAACAGCGTCAGCAGTCTCAACAACTACCTTCTTAACATACTTGAGCTCCTTGATGTCGCCAACCAGCGGGATCATGATCTCAGGCTCAACGTTCCAGTCAGGATGTGCGTTCTTAACGTTGATAGCAGCCTTGATAACAGCCTGTGTCTGCATCTTAGCGATCTCAGGATATGTTACTGCAAGACGGCAGCCTCTGTGACCCATCATAGGATTGAACTCGTGGAGTCCGGAAATGATAGCCTTGATATCCTCAACCGACTTGCCCTGTGCGTCTGCAAGAGCCTTGATGTCAGCTTCCTCTGTAGGAACGAACTCGTGAAGAGGAGGATCAAGGAATCTGATTGTAACAGGATTTCCTTCAAGTGCCTCATAAAGAGCCTCAAAGTCGCCCTGCTGCATAGGCTCGATCTTAGCAAGAGCAGCCTCTCTCTCTTCAACTGTGTCAGAGCAGATCATCTCTCTGAATGCAGCGATTCTTGACGGCTCAAAGAACATGTGCTCTGTACGGCAAAGACCGATACCCTCAGCGCCAAGCTCTCTTGCCTTCTTAGCGTCAGCAGGTGTGTCAGCGTTTGTTCTTACCTTCAGAGTTCTGAACTTGTCAGCCCAAGCCATGATCCTGCCGAACTCGCCTGCGATGGTAGCGTCAACAGTAGGAATAATACCGTCATAGATGTTACCTGTAGAACCGTCGATTGAAATGTAGTCGCCTTCAACAAATGTCTTTCCGGCGAGTGTGAACTTCTTGTTAGCCTCGTCCATAACTATGTCAGAGCAGCCCGATACGCAGCAAGTACCCATTCCACGAGCAACAACTGCAGCGTGAGAGGTCATACCGCCTCTAACTGTAAGGATACCCTGTGAAGCCTTCATACCTGTGATGTCCTCAGGTGAAGTCTCAAGTCTTACCAGAACTACCTTTTCGCCCTTTGCAGCCCAAGCTTCAGCGTCCTCAGCTGTGAATACGATCTTTCCGCAAGCAGCTCCCGGTGAAGCACCAAGACCCTTGCCGATAGGTGTAGCAGCCTTCAGAGCATTAGCGTCAAACTGTGGGTGGAGAAGTGTGTCAAGGTTTCTCGGGTCGATCATTGCAACAGCTTCTTCTTCTGTTCTCATGCCCTCGTCAACAAGGTCGCATGCGATCTTAAGAGCAGCCTGAGCAGTTCTCTTACCGTTTCTTGTCTGGAGCATATAAAGCTTACCGTGCTCAACAGTGAACTCCATATCCTGCATATCTCTGTAGTGATCCTCCAGAGTCTTGCAAACGTTCTGGAACTGAGCAAAAGCCTCAGGGAACTTTTCAGCCATCTGAGCGATAGGCATAGGAGTACGAACACCTGCAACAACGTCTTCGCCCTGTGCGTTTGTAAGGAACTCACCCATCAGCTTCTTTTCGCCTGTAGCAGGATCTCTTGTAAATGCAACACCTGTACCGCAGTCGTCACCCATGTTACCGAATGCCATTGACTGTACGTTAACAGCAGTACCCCAAGAATAAGGGATATCGTTGTCACGGCGGTAAACGTTGGCTCTTGGGTTGTCCCATGAACGGAATACAGCCTTAACAGCGCCCATCAGCTGCTCCTTAGGATCAGACGGGAAGTCTTCGCCGATCTTAGCCTTGTACTCAGCCTTGAACTGACCTGCAAGCTCCTTGAGGTCGTCAGCGTTAAGGTCAACGTCCTGTGTAACGCCCTTCTTAGCCTTCATTTCGTCGATAAGCTCTTCAAAATATTTCTTACCAACTTCCATAACTACGTCGGAATACATCTGAATGAATCTTCTGTAGCAGTCCCAAGCCCAACGTGGGTTGCCTGACATTTTAGCAATTGTCTCAACAACTTCCTCGTTAAGACCAAGGTTAAGAATTGTATCCATCATTCCGGGCATTGATGCTCTTGCACCTGAACGAACGGAAACGAGAAGAGGATTCTCTTTGTCGCCGAACTTCTTGCCGGTGATCTCTTCCATCTTACCGATGTACTCGTTGATTTCTGCAAAGATCTCGTCATTGATCTTTCTGCCGTCCTCATAATACTGTGTGCAAGCCTCAGTTGTAATGGTGAAGCCCTGAGGAACGGGGAGACCGATGTTGGTCATTTCGGCAAGGTTAGCTCCTTTACCGCCGAGAAGCTCTCTCATGTTAGCATTACCCTCAGAGAAAAGGTAACAATACTTCTTTGCCATTGGTATCTACCTCCAAAAAAATTTTGAATTCCGTAATTTATGAAAAGTCCGTTTCCGACATCCCATCGGCTCGTCATGGCATGGCAAGCCTATCATACGGTAACAATATTATTATAACAGATAACTGCAAAAATTACTATAGTTTTTTGAGTATTTTTCGCAGAAATTTTTGCACAATTTTTATCATTATATTTAGTGCACCTTGCACAACGGCTTTCCCCTATTTCCCATATGCATAAGCCCTTTGCAAAGCCTGACCGGCTGAACAAATTGTCTAAATGCTCTAAATATATCAAAGCTTTTTTGTTCACTTAATCGAAATTTAGCGCTTTTATGTGTAAAAGTGTTGCAATTTGTTTTGCAGTGTAGTATAATTTAAGTTAGTTTATTCAATTGCTACTGTGCTTTAAATTGCTAAAGCGAGAAACGCAGCCTTTAGAAAGGAATGGATAGTCAATGAGGGCAAGCGGTATCCTTATGCATATCTCATCACTTCCCAACGATTACGGCATAGGAAAGCTGGGAAAGGAAGCCTACAGATTTGCCGATTTTCTGAAAAAGTCGGGACAGCGATACTGGCAGATACTGCCGATATCTCCCACAAGCTACGGTGATTCGCCGTATCAGAGCTTTTCCGTGTATGCTGGAAATCCCTATTTTATAGATCTTGAAGCGCTGGAGGAGGACGGACTTCTCAAAGCAGACGAGTATAAGGATATCGACTGGGGAAACGACCCCTGCTGCGTGGATTACGGTCTGCTGTATAATAAGGTATTTGAAGTGCTTGAAAAGGCGTATGCAAGATTTGATATGAAGTCGGAGGACTTTGCTGCATTTGCCGAACAAAACAAGGGGTGGCTTGACGATTACGGACTTTTCATGGCGCTTAAATTCGCTCACGGCGGAAAAGCGTGGTATCTGTGGGAAAAGCCGCTGAGAATGTTTCAGCCGTCTGCGGTGGCAAAGGCGAGAAAAAAATATGCCGCCGATATAGGCTTCTGGAAGTTCGTGCAGTATGAATATTCCGTCCAGTGGAAAAAGCTCAAAGCCTATGTAAATTCGCTGGGCATAGATATCATCGGCGATATCCCTATATATGTGGCTTACGACAGCGTTGAGGTGTGGACGTCGCCGCAGTATTTTCTGCTTGACGAAAACAAAACACCTATAGACGTTGCAGGCTGTCCGCCGGATATTTTCTCTGCAAAGGGTCAGCTGTGGGGAAATCCCCTCTACCGCTGGGACGTTATGGAGAAAGAAAATTACGCATGGTGGATATCGAGAATAAAAGCCGCCGTAAATACCTATGACGTGGTGAGGATAGACCATTTCAGAGGTTTTGAAAGCTATTATACCATACCCTACGGCAGAGAGGACGCAGTAGTAGGCGAGTGGCGCAAGGGTCCCGATATGAAGCTTTTCAAGGAGCTTAAAAAACAGCTGGGCAGGTGCAGGATAATCGCCGAGGATCTGGGCTTTATCACTCCGCAGGTTGCAAAGCTGCTTAAAGCCAGCGGCTTTCCGGGAATGAAGGTGCTTGAATTTGCATTCGACCCCGACGGCAAGAGCAATTATCTGCCGCACAACTATAAAAATTCAAACAACATCTGTTATACGGGCACTCACGATAACGAAACGCTTGTGGGCTGGGTAGAATCTCTTTCGAGGAAGGAAGCTAAATTTTGCCGTGATTATCTGAACGTCAAGCGAAATAAGGATATACCATGGGCAATGATAAGACTTGCATGGCAGAGCGTTTCGGATACTGCGATAGCTCAGATGCAGGATATTCTGGAGCTTGATTCGTCGGCGAGAATGAACACACCCTCCACTCTGGGCGGAAACTGGCAGTGGAGAGCGTCGGAGAAAATGTTCACCGATGAGCTTGCCCAAAAGATTTACGGGCTTACAAAGCTTTACGACAGACTGGGAGAATGAAAAATAAAAGTAAATATTCCGGACAGGAGAGCCGGAAGACAAAACAGGAGGAAATTAAAATGCCAAAGGAAATTTCAAGCTCAAAGGCGCTTATGGAATACAGACCCGAAATAAAGGTTCTGGACGCAACTATCCGTGACGGAGGCCTGGTAAACAGCTTCCGTTTCACAGATGAATTCATCAACGATCTTTACCACGCAAACGTTGCGGCAGGCGTAGACTATATGGAGTTCGGCTATAAGGCTTCAAAGGAAATGTTCGACGTAGACAAGTTCGGCAAGTGGAAGTTCTGCAACGACGATGATATCAGAGCTATCGTAGGCGACAACAACACCGACCTCAAGCTTTCGGTAATGGCTGACGTTGGAAGATGCGATTACAAAAACGACATCATCAACAAGGCAGACAGCCCAATAGACCTTATTCGTGTAGCAACATACATCAACACCATGCCTGCGGCTATCGACATGATAGAGGACGCTCACAAAAAGGGATATGAAACAACCTGCAACATCATGGCTATCTCAAACGCACAGGAGGGTGATATCGACATCGCTCTTGAAATGCTGGGAAGATCATGCGTTGACGGCGTTTACATCGTAGACAGCTACGGTTCTCTCTACCCCGAGCAGATAAAGAGAATTTCTGACAAATACATTAACATGGGTGAAAAATACGGCAAGCAGATAGGAATACACGCTCATAACAACCAGCAGCTTGCCTTTGCAAATACCATAGAAGCAGTCAGCAACGGCGTTAATCTGCTTGACGCAACAATGGACTGCATGGGCAGAGGAGCAGGCAACTGCGCAATGGAGCTGCTTCTGGGATTTTTGAAAAACCCCAAGTACAATCTTTATCCTGTTCTCAAATTCATTGAGAAGCACATGAACAAGCTTAAAGAAGAGGGCGCTCTGTGGGGCTATGATATCCCATATATGCTCACAGGTCAGCTCAATCAGCACCCAAGAGAGGCAATTGCATTTTCTGAGGCACGCAGAAAGGATTACAGCGAATTCTACAAGCATATCCTTGACCAGAACAGCTGATGAACGAAAAAACATTATCGGAACGGGCGGACACAGTTTGCCCGTTTTTTCTTTCGGCAATTTGTGGGGCTGCCCTTGACAAAACGCAAAAATGCCTATATTATAGAAGTAGGGACTGTTGCGGAATTTTTTGAAAGGACAAAATAATATGGACAAAGAATATTTTAAGAATGAGCTTGCCAAGGACCTGAAAAGCAAGTTTGGCAAGGATATAAGCGGAGCTTCCGCCGTGCAGCTTCATGAAAGCATTTCGGCGGTGGTGATGAGAGATATCGCAGAGCGTTGGGATAAAAGCGTGGACGCCCACCTTTCGAGAAGAAGAGCCTGCTATCTTTCTA
>JBJERD010000311.1:0-9036 GCA_051882095.1 Oscillospiraceae bacterium | reverse complement strand
ACTTTTCCCCTCGCAAGCCCTTTAAAAAGGGCTTGACCCTAAACTTTAATTTTTGACACTTTTCTTCAAGCTGCACAATTGCCGCTTTTTTTGATTTAAGGATTATTTAATAATTGCCGTGCTATAATGAGATCACAACAAAGAAAGGAGCAGCAAAATGTATCTGCGAATACTTAAAAAGGATCTGAAAAGAAAAAAGACAATGAACGTGATATTGCTGGTGTTTATCATGCTGGCGGCAACGTTTATCGCAAGCAGTGTGAACAATATAGTCACGGTAACAACGGCGCTTGATAATTTCTATGAAAAAGCCGAAGGACCCGACTATTTTGTCGCCACAAGGGGCATCGAAAACAACGAGCCGATAAGTCAGGCTCTTGACGGCATCTCACAGGTGGAAGACTGTCAGACCGAGGACGTTATTTATGCAGAGTCGGGCGCATTCTGCAAAGGCGGAAAAAAGCTGGACCTTAAAAACACTTCGGTCATCATGTCATTTTCCGACGCAGCGATAAAATTTTTCGACGCCGAAAACAATATCATTGACGAGGTAAAGGAAGGCACGGTCATTCTTTCTGGAAAAGCAATGAAAAACGCCGGCATCAATGAAGGAGACGTTATAGATATAACCGTTGGAGAAAAAACGATCTCCGTAAAGGTTGCGGGCAGGTGCAAGGACGTTATTCTTGGCTCCGACCTTATGGGCATGACCCGTTTTATTCTTAACGAAAAGGATTTTGAGCAGCTTGGTCAGAGCGGCAACGGCTTTGAGGGCAGGCTGTGGTACATAAAAACAGGCGATGTGGCACAGGTCGAAGAGGTTCTCAGCAAGGCTGACGGAATACTTTTCAACGGCGACGAGGCTATGATGAAAAAGACCTACGTTATGGATATGGTCATTGCAGGAGTGCTTCTTGTGGTAAGCGTCTGCCTTATCCTTGTGGCGTTTGTAGTTCTGAAATTCACCATTACCTTTACTCTTTCGGAGGAATTCCGTGAGATAGGTGTTATGAAAGCTATTGGTATCGGAAATACAAAGATAAGAGGACTTTACATGGTAAAATATCTGATGATGGCGGCAACGGGTGCGGTGGTAGGATTTTTTGCCAGTATCCCATTCGGAAATATGCTTATCGACAGCGTTTCCGAATCAATAGTGCTTGATAATGAAAATACCGTTCTTATAAATCTGCTGTGCTGTATTCTTGTGGTAGCGGTGATACTTCTTTTCTGCTACGGCTGTACGGGAAAGATAAAAAAATTCACCCCTATAGACGCAGTAAGAAACGGAACAACAGGCGAGCGTTTCAATAAAAAGAGCGTGCTCAGTCTGAAAAACCTGCCTGCAAGACCTTCGGTGTTTATGGCGCTCAATGATATTCTCAGCAGTCCGGTAAGATATATTTCCATAATGATAACCTATATTCTTTGTATGCTGCTGGTACTGGTGCTTGTAAACACCGCAAATACCCTTAGGAGCAACAAGCTTGTTTCGGCTTTCGGAGTTGTGAAAAGCGACCTTTACATGACCTGCGACGAGGCAGAGATGATGTCGTACATGACTGCGGACGGCAGAGAAAAGGCAGAAAACAAGCTTGACGAAATAGAGAGCAAGCTTGAAGATAACGGTATTCCCGCCGATTGCATGATAGAGACTATATATAAATTCAATCTTACTCACAATGATAAGTCATATAAATCTATAGGACTGCAGGGCATGAGAACTTCTGCCGATATGTATGTTTATCAGGAGGGCACACCGCCGCAGAATGAAAATGAAATTGCCATTACTCCTCTTGTGTCGGAAAAGCTTGACGCAGAAATAGGCGACACCGTTACCATACACCACAGCTTCGGAGACAGAGAATATACCGTAACTGCGCTTTATCAGAGCATGAATAATCTGGGCGAGGGTGTTCGTCTTCACGAGGACGCACAGACAGATCTGGGTCAGTCTTCAGGCTTCTTTAGTTTTCAGCTTAATTTCAAGGATTCCCCCGATGAGAAAACCATAAAAGAGAGAGCTGAAAAGGTCAAGGAGATATTTGACACCAAAAACGTGCAGACAGCAGGAGAATATGTTGAAAGCATGGTTGGCGTGGCAGATATGATAGACGGCATGAAAATGCTGACGCTTAGTCTGGTAATGATCATAATCGCACTTGTGACCATACTTATGGAGCGTTCTTTCATCACAAAGGAGCAAAGCGAGATAGCAGTAATGAAAGCCATAGGATTTAAAACGGCGACTGTGGTGAGCTGGCATACAATGCGTTTTATGGTTATAGGAATAGTATCTACAATTGCGGCGGTAATATTGTCAACGCCTGTAACAAGCTTGTCCATAACCCCAGTTTTCAGAATGATGGGAGCTGCATTCGGCATAGAATATGATATAAAGCCCTTGGAGGTCTATGTTATCTATCCAGCCGTTGTGCTTGCTGTGACCATACTGAGCTCAATGCTCACATCGCTTTACACAAGAAGGATAGCCGCTTCGCAGGCTTCAAGTATAGAATAAAATTTAAGGAGAACAGCCATGAATACGATTTTGAATGTAAAAGATCTTTGCAAAACATACATAGTAAACAAGCGTCAGAACAACGTGCTGAAAAATGTGAATTTCACCGTTTCAGAGGGCGAAATGGTTGCGATAATGGGTCCTTCCGGCTCGGGTAAATCTACGCTTTTGTATACCGTTTCCGGAATGGACAGCGTTACCGCAGGTCAGGTGGATTTCTGCGGACAGAATATGGCAGAGATGAGCGAAAAGCAGCTTGCCGATCTTCGCCTTGACGAAATGGGATTTATCTTTCAGCAGATGTATATGCTGAAAAATCTTACTGTGCTTGATAACATAATCCTCCCTGCCTGCCAGTCGAAAAAGAAGGAGGAGAGCCGGAAGCAGACTGTGCAGCGTGGTCAGGAGCTTATGCGCAAGCTGGGCATCATCGACATTGCGGATAACGATATAAACGAGGTTTCGGGCGGACAGCTCCAGCGTGCCTGCATATGCCGCAGCATGATAAACGACCCGAAAATGATCTTCGCCGACGAGCCGACAGGTGCGCTCAACCGCACCTCCTCCGACGAGGTAATGGAGGAGCTTGCCAAGCTAAACGCAGAGGGTACCACCATAATGCTCGTTACCCACGATGTAAAGGTAGCCGCAAAATGCACAAGAGTGCTTTACATAGTTGACGGAAACATAAAAGGGGAGTATAATTTAGATAGGTACGAAAATGCTTCTCAGATGAGAGAACGTGAGCGTGCGCTGAACAACTGGCTGCTTGAGCTGGGCTGGTAAAAATGCCTCACAGCCCTGTTCATCACGCAGAAAGGATAAACGATGACCGACATTCTGATCGTTGAAGATAACAAGGAGCTTGCCGCATTGCTGTGTGATTTTCTCCGTGCGGAGAATTACACGGTATCTGTGGCGGAAAGCGGAGAAAAAGCCTTGTCGCTGTATGAAAAATACGGCGCAAGGCTTGTTGTGCTGGATATAATGCTGCCGGGCATAGACGGCTTTGCGGTGTGTTCAAGGATAAGGGAGCAAAGCAACACGCCAATTATTATTGTAAGCGCAAAGACTGAAAAGGACGACAAGCTTAACGGACTTCTTCTGGGTGCGGACGATTATATCGAAAAGCCCTATGATATTGATATCATGCTTGCGAAAATAGGCGGCATCTTCAAGCGAAGATATGCACAGGACGTTATTTCCGACGGAGATATCACAGTCAACAAGGCAAGCCGCACCGCCTGCAAAAACGGAGTTCCAATAGAAATGACCGCAAAGGAATTTGAGCTGCTGTTGCTGCTTATGGAAAACAAGGGCAAGGCTTTGAAGAAAGAGTATATTTTTGACCGCATATGGGGCAGCGACAGCTTTTCCGAGCCGCAGACGCTTACGGTGCATATCAAGCGGCTGAGACAGAAGATAGACGACGGCGCAGACAAGCCCGAAAAGATACAAACAGTGTGGGGCGTGGGGTATAAATACATATGAAAGCTTTTAACAGGATATTTGCGGCTGTTACAATAATGCTTGCGGCGGTATTTGTATTTGCAAACGCATTAATGCTCAGCCGCAGCAGCGGCGACAGCGGCAGACCTTACAGAGTGGAGATAAACCGCCTTGTTCGTCAAATCGAAAATGAGGGTTATGAAAGCGTTGACCTGTCAGAGTGCGAGTATGTGACCGCAGTCAGCAGATACGGTGATGATTTTTATAACTCCGAAAGCGACAACGTTATCAGAGAGATAGACGGAGAGCTTTACCGTTTTGATTATTCCACCCGTGAGAGCCGAAATAAATACAGCGGACTTGTCACAATGAATATAATGCTTGGGATAATGGCTGCGCTTATGATCGGGGTGCTTATATTTGTAAGGTGTAAGATACTAAAGCCTTTTCAGCGCCTTACAGATGTGCCTTATCAGCTTTCAAAGGGAAATCTCACAGCGCCCATAAAAGAGAGCAAAAGCCGTTTTTTCGGCAGATTTATATGGGGAGTGGATATGCTCCGTGAAAACATGGAGCAGCAGAAGCAGCGTGAGCTTATGCTGCAAAAGGATAAAAAAACGCTGCTGCTTTCGCTGTCGCATGACATAAAAACGCCTTTGTCAGCCATAAAGCTCTATTCAAAGGCGCTTTCAAAGGGACTTTATTCCGAAGAGGAAAAGCAGCTTGAGATAGCCGAGAGCATAAACGCCAAGGCTGACGAGATAGAGGGCTTTGTAAGCGAGATAATCAGAGCTTCAAGCGAAGATTTTTTGCAGCTGGAGGTCAAGGACGGAGAGTTCTATCTTTCTGAGGCAATAGGCAGCATATCCGATTATTACTGCGAAAAGCTTGCGCTTGTGGGAACTGCATTCAGCGTGGAAAAATACGGCGACTGTATCCTCAAAGGCGATAAGGAAAGATTTGTGGAGGTCTTGCAGAACATCATGGAAAACGCCGTTAAATACGGCGACGGAGAAAGCATTGAGCTTTTGTTTTCCGAAGAGGACGGCTGCCAGCTGGTGACGGTAAAAAACAGCGGCTGCACCCTCTCACAGTCAGAGCTTCCGCACATTTTCGACAGCTTCTGGCGTGGCTCCAACACCAAGTCAAGGGAAGGCAGCGGACTGGGACTGTATATATGCCGTCAGCTGATGAGAAAAATGGGCGGAGAGGTCTTTGCGGAAATAGCCGACGGATATATGTGCGTATCGGCAGTCATAAGAAAATGTTAGTCTGATAAGCTGCTGCAGGGCGGTTGATCTTTTGGGGACGGGTAAAGCGACCGGATGTTCCGAAAGATCACGGCGCTGCGGCGGCATTTTTTTGCCTGCAAAATAACAGATTTTTGTGCATAATAGTATTTGACTTTTAGTTAATATAAAAGTATAATAATTAGTGGCGGAAAAAATCAAAGGCGGTGGGGATAGTTGTTCTGCATAAGCATAAGCTATAAAAAAGCAGGCGCAGAGGTGAGAAGCAGGCTTGCTTTTTCGGTGGACATTCAGCAAAGGCTTCTGCAAAAGCTTCTTGAAGATGATAATATTTCGCAGGCGGTCGTGCTGTGTACCTGCTGCCGCACCGAGGTCTATTTCTGCGGACAAGACGGTGCGCCCGAATATGTTCGCAGGCTGCTTGCGGACTTTTCTCACATTCCGGCGGAGGAGCTTACAAGGTATGTGATGTTTTTCTGCGATGACGCAGCGGCTGCACATCTGTTTCGTGTTGCCTGCGGAATTGAATCTATGGTGATCGGCGAGGACGAGATACTGGGTCAGACCAAACAGGCATATGCGCTTGCCAAGGAGTACAATGCGGCGGACTATGAGCTTAATATGGTCTTTCAGGCTGCAATTGCCTGTGCGAAGAAAATAAAGACCAAAACTTCGCTTTCAAAAACGTCGGTCTCAACGGCTACTCTCGCCGCAAATGAAGCGGCAAGGCTGGGCGAGCGTGTAAACGTGCTTGTTATCGGAGCTTCGGGCAGCATAGGAAGAACGGCGCTTAAAAATCTTATATCCCATAAGAACATAAGCGTTACCGCAACGCTGCGCAGTCACAGCGACGAGATACAGCTTATCGCACCGGGAGTGCGGCAGGTGCCTTTTGTCGACAGATACAAATATATCGACGCTGCCGACTGTGTTATAAGCGCAACCTCTGCGCCCCATTATACAGTCACCTGTCATGAGCTGAAAAAGGAGCTTATTACCGAAAAGAACAGGCTTTTTATCGACCTTGCCGTGCCGCCGGATATCGACCCCTGCGTTGCCGAGCTTAGCGGAGCAAGGCTTATCGGGATAGACTATTTTGAGAAGCTTGCCTGCGAAAACAATGCACTGAAGCTTGACAGCGCCCGTGCGGCAAAGCTTATCATTTCGCAGGAGCTTGACCTGCTGAAAAAGGAGCTTGTTTTTCATGATTTTCTCGGCTGCCTTGAAAAGGTAAAAGCCGCAGCTTCACAAAAGACCTTTGAAGAGCTGCTTTTTCGTCTGAAAGCCGACTGTACGGCGGAGCAGTTTTCCGCTGTGCTTGATTCGCTGAAAAAACTATAAGGAGAATTTATGGGTTATTTTCCGTTTTACATTGATATAAAAAACAAGCCCTGCCTTGTGGTGGGCGGCTCTCGTGTAGCGCTGAGAAAGGTGGAAAAGCTTCTGCCATTTGAGCCTGATATAACGGTGGTTGCGCCGTTTGTGTGCGATGAGATAAAAGCCTTTTCGCAGGTAAGGATATATGAACGTCCCTTTGAGGACGGCGACCTTGACGGAGCGTTCATGGCTGTGAGCGCAACGGGCGATATCCTGCTGGACGAGCATATTTATGAGCTTTGCAATGAGCGTGGAATACTGCTCAACACCGTTGACGATATGGAGAGGTGCGGCTTTATCTTTCCTGCCATAGCAAAGGCGGAGGGCATTACGGCGGCAGTTTCCACAGAGGGTAAAAGTCCTCTTTTTGCGGCGTATCTGCGGGAAAAGATAGAAAGCATACTGGACGAAAAATGCTGCGAAACAGCGGCAGTTCTGGAGAGATACCGCCCCGTTATAAAAGAGCGTTTTTACAGTGCGGCGGACAGAAAAAAAGCTTTTCAGGCGCTGCTTGACTTCTGCCTGAATGAAGTCACGACGCCCGACGACGGTCGGATAAACGAATTTTTGGAGAGTTTTAAAAACAGTTATGGAAATTAAGATAGGAACACGAAAAAGCAAGCTTGCAACGGCGCAGACCGAGATGGTGGCACAGGCTTTAAAGTCGGCATTTCCCCAGGTCGCTGTCACTATCGTACCCGTCAGCACAAAGGGCGACAAGGTTTTGGATAAGCCGCTTTCAAAGCTTGGCGGCAAGGGCGTATTCGTCTCGGAGCTTGAAAGCCGTCTGTTAAGCGGAGAAATAGATATCGCCGTACACAGTGCAAAGGATCTGCCTGTCAGCCTTGCAGACGGTCTGGAAATATCGGGAGTGCTGAAAAGAGGCGACCTGCGTGATGTGCTGGTGTGCCCAAAGGGCAGAGAGTTTACGCCCGGTCAGGCTTTCACGGTAGGCACGGGAAGTCTGCGGCGTATTGCCAATATGAACAGGCTTTATCCCGAAGCGCAGTTTAAAGATATCCGTGGTAATGTGGATACACGTCTTAAAAAGCTTAAAGACGGCGAGTATGACGGAATAATCCTTGCGGCGGCTGGTCTTGAAAGACTGGGGATATCCGCCGATGATTATTCTTTCACCGTGTTTGACAGCGAAAGCTTTCTTCCTGCGCCCTGTCAGGGGATAATCGCAATTGAGAGCCGCAAAAACGATTTTGTCACGCCCTTTATCGCAAAAATAAATCACGGGGAGACCTTTATGTGCTTTGAAACGGAGAGGAAAGCGATAGCTCTTCTGTGCGGCGACTGCTCTGTGCCGGTCGGCGGATTTTCGGAGATAAACGGCGGTAAAATCAGACTTGTGCTGTCAGCCGACTGCGAAAAAACAGTTTCGGGCGAGGCTCAGCTTGCCAACAGAATAAAGCTTGCGGAGGAGTTGATCTCACAGCTATGAGCGGAAAGGTATATCTTGTGGGGGCAGGCTGCGGAGAATACGACCTTATCACTCTGCGTGGTGCGGAAATCCTGCGGCGGTGCGACGCTGTGGTCTATGACAGCCTGATAGATGAAAGACTGCTGGGTTTTGCTCCAGAGAGTGCGGAAAAAATATGCGTAGGCAAGCGTGCAGGAAAGCACAGTGAGGAGCAGGAGACCATAAACGCTCTGCTTGTTCAAAAGGCTTCGGAGGGCAAAACGGTAGTAAGGCTCAAAGGCGGCGACCCCTTTGTTTTCGGCAGAGGCGGAGAGGAAATTCTCGCTTTGCGGCAGAATAATATCCGGTATGAAACTGTTCCGGGCATTACTTCTTCCATAGCAGTTCCGCAGCTTGCGGGAATACCCGTTACCCACCGTATGGTGAGCCGTAGCTTTCACGTTATAACAGGTCACAGAGCGGACGGCTCGCTGGCTGAGAACATGAAGACCTACGCCGCTCTTGACGGAACGCTGGTCTTTCTTATGGGGCTTGGCAATCTGAAATTCATTGCCGACAGTCTTGTGCAAAATGGAATGTCTTCCGATACTCCTGCGGCGGTGATCTCAAAGGGAGCGACTTCGCAGCAGAAAACTGTCAGAGCCACGCTAAAAAACATAGCCGCAAGGACTGCGGAGGAAAATTTGCAGCCGCCTGCCGTAATTGTTGTAGGAGAAACTGCGGCTTACGACCTTTCATCCGCAACAGCCTTGCCGCTTGGGGGAGTTTCCGTAACGGTAACGGGAACACGCAAGCTTGTGACAAAGCTTGCGGGGCTGCTTTCGGAGCTGGGCGCAGAGGTGCAGACTCTTGACTTTCTCAGAGTAAGAGAGTATGAGGAAAACCCGTCCTTTGACAAGGCTCTTGAAAATATCGCAGAATACGGCTGCGTTGTGCTGACAAGCATAAACGGTGCTGAGGTGTTCTTTAACAGGCTTTGCAGACAAAAGCTCGACATTCGCCGTTTTGCA
>JBJERD010000310.1:0-9111 GCA_051882095.1 Oscillospiraceae bacterium | reverse complement strand
CTTTTCTGAACAAAACTTGCAGTGGACGAAGCCTGAGTCAACGCCTCCGCCCTGTCAATGACCTTATTCATTCTTTCGACCGATATAGCATCATCTATAAACTGACCCGAACTTCTGACTATCTCGTTCAGAGCATATTTGTACATTTCGAGCTTTATCTGCACATTATCACTTTCGGTGCTGTCAAGCAGCTTTTCGATATTCTGCCAGTATTCTCTGTAACTCATAAGCTCAGAACCGTCAACATCGGTCTGACCAAGATATCCAAGATTTTCAGCCATCGCCGAAAGTGTTTCAGCTCTGTCCTTGTAAGTACCCTCCAGCTTTTCCGTTTCAAGTGCATTGTCATACCATTGCTTTGCTCTTCGGGTCTTGCTTGTGATATCGCCGTCCTCAGAGACAAATCTGAAATAATATGAATTTCCTAATTCATATGCGAATGTTGCATATTCTTCGGGATTTTCTTTTTCAAATATTTCAATGTTTTTCTTGCCGCTGAAGTTGGGATTGGAATGTTCCAGAACCTTCTTTACAATAAAACTGTGCTCCTCATTTGTAAAAGCATTTCCGCCGTCAGAAGAAGAGCTTTCAAAGAATTTCAGCAGCTGCATATATGCCTCGCTTTTATCTGGAGAAAGATTAACAGCGTCAGCAAAGCTTTCACAGCGGTCCTCAAAATCGCTGTCCTCTTTCTTAGCTTCCTTTATGTATGAAGCATAAGTGTCGGCGGAAACATTGTTTCTTGCCAGCAAAAAGCCCACCGAGCTCAGCGCCATTACCACAGTAAGAATACATGAAGTAAGAAAAAGCCTCCATTTGATCCTGAACGAGCTTTGATTTACCGGATCAAGATCCTCATAATGCTCAAGGTCATAATACAGCTCAGCACATGACTGATATCGTGCATCTGCATTTTCTTGGGTGCATTTCAGGATTATATATTCAAGACCACCCGAAAGTGAGGGATCCCATTGTCTGATAGGTATCATTTTATTAAGCGGGTATTCAAGAGGATGATGACCCGTGACCAGATGATAGAGGGTAGCTCCAAGACAGAAAATATCTGTTCTTGCGTCTGTTTGTCCGTGACCGCCGTATTGCTCCGGAGCAGCATAGCCTCTTGTTCCCAGACAAGTGGTATCGGCAACGCTATTGTTCTTGTATTCTCTTGCCGTTCCGAAATCTATAAGCGCAACAGAGCCATCCGGGCGCAGCATTACGTTAGATGGCTTCATATCTCTATAAATTATAGGCGGCTGTCTTGAATGAAGATAGCCAAGCACATCGCAAAGCTGCTTTGCCCACTCAATAACATTTGCCTGACTCTGAGCGCCTGTAGCAGCGATAGCCTTATCAAGCGGATTTCCCTCGATATAGTCCATAACGATTAGAAAATATCCATCGCCGTCAATAACATCTATAATGCTCGGTAAATGAGGATGACTAAGCTTCTTGAGCATATCCGTTTCGGCTACAAGATTTTGTTTTACTACTTCATAATCCTGTACTCCGTCTTTACGGACCTCTTTTATTGCCCACTGCTTATTTGCTCTTTCATTTCTGGCAAGATAAACAACACTCATGCCGCCCTGACCGATTTTTTGCAGAATTCTGTATTTACCGTCTACTAAAGAACCAATTTCAAGCATAATACTAATTCTCCTGTTCTGTTTTAACCACCAAGGATGATATGTTGTCCTCTTCCCTGCGGGATTTGTTGAGCTCGGTCAGATCCGTCAGAACAGCTTTTATTCTTTCTGCATCGGTAAGCTTTGACGGTTCGAGAACGTTATAAAACTCTTCGGAGGAAACAAGATGCCTGAATCCGTCCGAACACAAAAGAAACGCTTGTCCCGGAGCGTACTCTCCCTCAAAAAAGTCAGGAGCAATAAAATCACTTGCACCAATGCACTGCAAAAGCACATTTCTCTGCGGATGTACCGCAGCTTCCTCGGGTGTAAGCCTTCCGCAGTCGATCTCTCTTTGAATAAACGTCTGATCCTTAGTGATCTGATGCAGCCCGTCGCTGATAAGATAGCAGCGTGAATCTCCCACATTGCTTACATAATACCGATTTCCGCATATCAGCAGCGCAACTGCCGTGGAACCGAGACTTACTCCGCAGGAACGTCCGTAATTCATTATCTTTTTACCCATGTCCTGCAATATCTGCTCCAAACCGCTGCGGACATCTTCTGATTTGCAGCCCGAATACAGAATTGCCGGAAATGAATTATAAAACCAGTCTGAATATGCTCTGACAAGCGCCGCACTTGCCACTTCGCCTTTGGCAAGACCGCCCATGCCGTCACATACACAAGCCAGAACTACTCTTCCGTGATCGGTATCCGCCTCAAGCAGCAGCACCGAATCTTGATTTGTTTTCTTTTTTATGCCTATATCCGTGTGAATCGCAGTAATAAATCTCATATCAGCGTTCCAGCCGCAGAAAACAGCTTTCTGCGGCATGGAACTGCCTCCTTTTCACTTAATGGGATCAACCCTTGAATTCAAACTCCTCATCGGAAAGCCTTACAACATCTCCTGCCTTCAGAGCAATTTCCTGATTAGGCGCAATTCTGGCATTGTTTACAAAGGTTCCGTTTGTTGAACGCATATCGGTTACGAAGCACTGTGAGCCCTTTGTAATGAATCTTGCGTGAGTGCGGCTTACAGACGAGTTGCCTGTAATGCAATAATCGCACTGTACATTGTCCTTGCCGAGAACGTATGATGTTTTGTTGATGCTTATTCTTTCATTGGTCTTTCTGCGAACCATTGTGAATACAGTGCCGGCTCCCATTCCGCCGCCAAGTACGGTAGTTTCATTGGAAACCGAACCGCCAAGTACTGTTGTTTCGCTTGATGTGCTGAACTGAGTGGGTGAACCGCCGCCCATATTCTGAGGCTGCATTACAGGTGCAGGCGCAGGGGCAGGGGCAGGGGCGGGTGCAGGGGCAGGCATAGCAGGATAAGGATTTTTCTTCTTTCCTCCGCTTACGGCAACAATAATAATTACTACAATGAGAATTACTACTACAGCTCCTGCTCCGATGATAATGATCATTTTTGTGTTAAGACCCGAAGCTGTTTCAAGATTGCTTTCTGCTTCATCAAGCGCCTTGACTGCGTCGTCAACATCTGTCTGAGTAGCAGCTGCATTATCAGCTACATTTTCTGCGTCCTTGATAGCTGCCTTAAAATCATCAACTGTTTCTTCCGAATAACCGTCAAGATCCTTGTCTTTTGCGTCGTCGATAGCTGCGTTAAGAGCAGACTTGTCTACTTCTGTTATTGCAGGTACATCAACCGATGAGCTTTCGTCTGCCGTGCTGTCAGTAGTCGGATCGGTTTCAGCCTGGCTGTCAACAGGGTCTGCTGCGGAAGAATCATCAGGTACGGTCACAGCTGCTCCGTCCGCATTCTGATATTCGATCTTCAGTTTATCCAGGATCTCTTTTACCTGATTGATAGAGATAGCATAGAAATAGTCTTCTCCCACAACTCCTGAAGCATTGATTCCCAGAACTTCGCCGTTCTCATTAACGAGAGGTCCGCCGGAATTTCCTGCTGATATCTTTGCGCTGTGCTGCAAAACGTCAACGTCAGACATTGTAGTTATCTTAGTGATCTGACCGTTTGTAATGGTAACGTCGTCAGGTGAAAAATTCTTGGTTTTTGTATAATCCTGAACGCACTCCGGATATCCCAGTCCGAAAACGCTCTGTGTTCTCTCGCAAGCGCTGCTGTCCGCAAGAGCCAGCGGAGTTACAGTTACGCTCTGCTTGATCTTAAGTACTGCCCAGTCTGCCGACTCACTGCTTGTAACAATAGTCGCAGATACAGAAACGTCAGATGAAAGCATAACTCTTACTTCAATATTGCTGTTGTTGAAGCTGCCGTACATATCCTTGATAACGGTTTTGATGCTTCTGCCGTCTCCTCCGTCAATCACTTCGTCGGGATCTACAACTGCAACATGGGCGCAGGTAAGAAGCGTATCGTCGTTAATGAAGAAACCTGTACCGCCCTGGATAGGCAAAAACGCATTGCTGTTTTTGTCTACATATCCGGCAATGATCTCATAAACGCCGTTTGTAGTGCTCTTTACCTTCTGATTTACGGTATCATCCGCCATAGCTTTTGGAGCTGCAAAAATTGTCAGCACAAAAGTGCAGACGATCGCTGCAGCCAGCGAAACGAGCCGTATTCCGTTCTTTTTCAATTGCAATGATTTCATATCATTTCCTCCTAATCAGATAAATATCTGTGATTTGCATTTAAAATATACCATAATTCCGACAAACTTCGATGTTTTTCTGACAAAACGTCGATTTTATGGAATAAACGGACCATAATTATATAAACTATTCATAGTTTGTTGATTGACATATTCACAGTAAATCGAATATAATATTATAATAAGTAGTTTTTTTCTTAATAAATTTTACAATATATAATGAACAATCAACACAATTATTATAACTCCGATTTCGGAATTTGTCAACAAAATATAATTCCAGATACGGAATTTCGCTGTTATACACAAAAATAGTCGTTTTAAATATATAAATTCCACATATTTTCATATTACTGTTTGCAATTAAGGCTATAAAGATCGTTAATGAAAAAACCTGTCTTGATCATATCAAAATCCGTTTTCGGATGCAGCTGACGTCTGAAACTATGACGGCAAAACGCATCTCAACAGAACATAAATAAATGAAAGGAGTGAACACATAATACGTCCGGTATTATAAATCTATATGTTTTATGAAATACTTCAGAATTTGTGTACATTAAAAGGAACCACTATTACAGCGGTACTGAAAGAATTAAAGATAAGCACTTCAAAAGGTACGGCATGGAAAAAAGGCAGCATACCTAACGGTACCATTCTTTCAAAACTTGCCGATTATTTTGGAGTAACCACCGATTATCTCATGGGTAAAGAGAGCTTTGAGCCATTGATCCCGTATCAGAAAAAAGAGCTTATGGACGATATCGCTCAGCTGACGCCTGAACAAAAAGAGATCATTTTCCGATTAGTGGCTCATTTTACCGAAACAAATAAACAGTTAATCAAGCTGAAATCTGATCGTTCAGAATAAAAACAAAGAGCTGTTGCCGGCATTATCCGGCAGCAGCTCTTTGTGTTGTCTTAACAAAACTCAAACAAAACTCAAACAATTGACAAATAAAAGCGTAATAAGATATAATAAAAAGAAAGGAGCCAGGCTATGAAAAAAGCGAAGGAATTTAAAGCTCGGCTGGTAAAGCTCAGCGAAACAGCCTTTGAACGTGCCGGAAAGAAAAAAGGACGGTCGCTTCATATTACAGGAGCCTCCTGCCTGGCAACTTTCCTGGTGGGGTTGGGCAAGCTTGTCATGGGTATTATATCCCTGTCGTTTTTTACCTGCGTGAGCGCTATATATACCTTTGGTATGGTGGCGGCTAAAATAACCGCACTGGCAGGTATCCTTAAAGAAGAAAATTCCGCACAGCAGTACCGGTACTATAAGCTGTCGGGGATAATTCTCACCTCGGCAAGCACCGCTTATATTTTCTATTCATTGTGGATCCAGTTTCATCCGCCGACGGCTGTGTATCATCTGTATATCGCACTGGGCATAGCTACCGTAACCTTTGCCGAGATCGCAATAAATATCCGTGGAGTCATAATCGAGTCCAAAGGCAGCTCTCCTCTTTTCCACGCCTTGAAAATGATAAATCTCGCTTCGTCATTGATCTCCCTTGTGCTTGTTCAGAATGCCCTGCTCTCCATAACGCATTTCGAGGAGGAGATCTCAAACGAAAAACTGGCTCAGATGTCAAGCGGACTTATCGGCATATTTATGGGAACGCTTGCACTGATACTTGGCATAATCATGCTGATGAGATTAAGGCAACACCGCACAACCACCGTCTAACGCCTTTGCCGCACAGCTGCTTGCAGATTTTCCGTCATATCGCACAATTCGAGCTTGACTATCGCCAGATAGCCTGCGCTCTCATTATGCGGTCACGCGAAAAATCTGACTGCGCATCTGTACGACAATGGTTGTACGGTGTTGCCTAAACAAAATGCAGAAAAATACGGAGGAAAGCAAATGATAAATATTCTTGTTCTCGAAGACGATGTAAAGCTCAATCAGACTGTCTGTACATATCTTAACGACTGCGGATTTAACGCCAAAGGCTGCCTTAACGCCAATGCCGCTTATGACGAAATGTACAACAGCATTTACGAGCTGATAATCTCGGATATCATGATGCCTCAGACAGACGGCTTTGAATTTGCTGAAAACGTGCGCAAAATAAATAAGCATATACCTATCCTGTTCATGTCGGCAAGAGACGACCTTCCTTCAAAGCAGAAAGGCTTTCAGCTTGGCATCGACGACTATATGGTAAAGCCTATCGAGCTGGACGAGCTTCTTCTGCGTGTCCGTGCCCTGCTGCGCCGTGCCAACATAGAAATGGAGCGCAGACTTACCGTAGGCGATCTGGTGCTTGACGCCGACGCACTTTCCGCAGTTATAAACGGTGAGGAAATTCCCGTCACAACAAGAGAATTCAACATTATTTACAAGCTGCTCTCATATCCCAACAAGACCTTTTCAAGAGCGCAGCTTATGGACGAATTCTGGGGCATCGAATCAGAAACAAGCCTGAGAGCGGTGGACGTTTATATTACAAAGCTGCGTGAAAAATTCTCGCCCTGCAGCGGATTTGAAATAAAAACAGTCAGAGGCATAGGCTATAAGGCGGTGCTGAAATGAAAAAGAACGGCGAGATCAAAAAATCCAGATTCCCCGTTTCGCTGCTGGTGATATTATTTGTCACTCTGCTGCTGATGTCAGGCATTCATTACGGACTTCTTCTGCTTGGCGATGAAATGAAATGGAGCAAGCCGGTGCAGACTATTGTTCCTATGGCGTACTGGCTTATCGTTGCCGTCGTTCTGACGCTGTATACAGGCTGGCGTGTAAAGCGCACCTACGAAATACCCATGCAGGAGCTTGCAAAAGCCACATCAAAGGTTGCGCACGGCGATTTTTCGGTGTATGTACCGCCGATGAACTCCGCCGACAAAACAGATTATCTTGACGTTATGATAATGGACTTCAACAAAATGGTGGAGGAGCTTGGCAGTATTGAAACTCTGAAAACAGATTTTTTCTCCAACGTTTCTCATGAGATAAAAACGCCTCTTGCGGTTATCCAAAGCAACGCCGAGCTGCTGCAAAAAGACGATCTTTCAAAGGAGCAGCAAAAAGAGTGTACCGAAACTATCCTTGGCGCAACAAAACGGCTCACCGGTCTTATCACCAATATTTTAAAGCTGAATAAGCTTGAAAAGCAGGCGATAAGTCCCGACCCCAAGCGTTATGACGTGTGCGCTCAGCTGTGTGAATGCGCATTGCAGTTTGAGAATGTGTGGGAGAACAAAAGCATTGAATTTGAAGCCGATCTGGAGGACAGGGCATATATCGAAGCGGATGAGGATCTTTTGGCTATCGTCTGGACAAACCTGCTTTCAAATGCGGTAAAATTCACTCCCCACGGCGGAAGCATCAAATTGTCGCAGAGCCGTGACAAAGACAGGGTGACAATATCCGTCAGCGACAGCGGCTGCGGAATGAACGAGCAGACCATAAGCCACATCTTCGATAAATTCTACCAGGGCGATACTTCCCACTCAACAGAGGGAAACGGACTGGGACTTGCTCTTGTGCAGAAGATACTGCAAATGTCGGACGGTACCGTTTCGGTAAAAAGCTCATTGGGAAAAGGTTCGGTATTCACCGTAACGCTGCCTTTGGCAAAGGAATAACATATACAAAAGCTCCGTCGGAAGGAATGTCTTTCCGGCGGAGTTTTTATTTTCGGAGAACGAAGCTACTTGCGCATTTATAAAAAACAGCTCAGAATTAATATTACTCAAACAATTCTCAAGCAAACCGCAAACAAATGTGAAATATACTGAGATCACAACAAGGAAAACCACTATTTTAAAGGAGGAAAACTAATGAACAACTACACACCAAATGCACAGGATCAGAAAAAAGCAGAGAACATCCGCCGCAGCTATGTAAGCCGTGAGGAAAGCAAGATCGAGCAGCTTAAAGCTCTGGACGGAAAGGTAAAAGCGCCGGGAAGAATAACGGGAATAGTTCTGGGAGTTGTGGGCGCACTGGTTATGGGCGCAGGAATGTCATTCGTTACGGTATGGGATAACATGGTCACCGGGCTTGCTCTCGGTATCCCCGGACTTGTGGTGGCAGCTGCCGCATATCCCATTTACAGCGCAATAACAAACCGCCGCAGACAAAAATACGCTGACAAAATAATTGCTCTCAGCGACGAAGTGATAGGACAGTAATTTGAAAGGATGAAGCACAATGGGTGAAAAGAATTTTATCGGATATGAATATCATGAGATAACGGTCAAGAGAAACATGGCTTCGGTCTATATCGACGGCTACGAGAATTTCGGCTGGCAGCTTGAAGGCTCGGAATATGCAATAGGCTCGGTAGATTCCGTCTCCCTGAAATTCAAGCGTGACAGAAAAATACGCAACAAGACGGAGCTTACAAGACTTCAGCGGAATTTTGACGCCTGCGTCAAGGAGATAATGGCGCTTGAAAGGTCAAAGGTACTCAAAGCCTCCGCCGCTGCCTATACCGTGGGAATAATCGGTACTGCGTTCATGGCAGGCTCGGTATTTGCGGTGACCTCCGAACTGATACTGCTATGCATAATCCTTGCCATACCTGCATTTGCAGGCTGGATGATCCCGTATTTTCTCTACAGAGCGATAGAAAAGAAAAAAACAGCGGAAGTCGAGCCCCTTATAGATCAGAAATATGATGAGATATACACCGTATGCGAGAAAGCAAATTCTTTGCTTGACAGCGCAGAGTGATCGTTGATTTAAGAAAAAAGTCCTGTATATCAAACCGAAACCATGCCGCTGAAAAATAAAGATCTCCACTGCCATGCGTAATGCTATGGCAGCTCTGTCTGTCGAAAAACCTATTCATGCTTAAAGTAAGGGGAAGCCCTCTATCGCAGGGCTTCCCCTCTTTCAAAACAGTCCACTGGAC
>JBJERD010000309.1:0-9217 GCA_051882095.1 Oscillospiraceae bacterium | reverse complement strand
CGGTGGACTGTTTTGAAAGAGGGGAAGCCCTGCGATAGAGGGCTTCCCCTTATTCATGTGCGTAAGCGTTTTTTAGACAGTTTCACACAACACAGCACAACTTTTGTTCTGTACCTTCTCAACTGAAAAACAAATGCTCAACCAGTATTTTCACACCCAGCAGAACGAGTATAGCTCCGCCTGCAAATTCGGCTTTGGACTTGTATTTCGTGCCGAATACGCTGCCTATCTTTATTCCGGCAGCCGAAAAGCAGAAGGTCACAGCTCCGATAAATGAAACAGCAACGGCAATGTTTACTTTCAGAAAAGCAAAGGTAACGCCCACCGCAAGAGCGTCTATGCTTGTCGCCACCGCCAGAAGAAACATATTTTTAGGCGCCATTGAAGCGTCGGCGTTCTCATCTTCGCCCGAAAGCGCTTCCTTTATCATGTTTGCACCGATAAAGCCCAGCAGGATAAAGGCTATCCAGTGGTCGAACCGCTGTATCTTGTCCTGAAAGCTTATGCCGAGAAAATATCCTATCAGCGGCATAAGAGCCTGAAAGCCGCCGAACCATATTCCTGCGGTCATCATGTGCTTTGGTCTGATGTCTTTAAGCGCAAGTCCCTTGCAGACCGATACCGCAAAGGCGTCCATTGAAAGTCCTGCCGCCAGCAGAAAAAGCTCCCATATTCCCATTCTACATTCCTCCGTAACAAAAAAACTCACAGACAGCGGAAAAACCGTTGTCCGTGAGTCTCGTCTTTTAAGATAACACCGGAGCAGGACTAAAAGCCATGCTCATTATGTCGACATTACCACGATCCGAAAGGACCGCTGACTACTCCCTCAGGGGTGTAAAAATAATATATCATATTTTGTCCTGCTTGTCAATACGTTTCGGAAAAATCCGTGAGCGCAGCGAACACCGCAATGGCGCATTGTGAATGAAAATAATTCGCATGATGTAACAGCCGATAAACGGGCTGTCGGGGACGCCAGCCCCTACACATTTGAGCGGTGAGCGCAAAACATTCGGACAAAAACGTGCGTTGCATCAAACGGGCGATTTCCCCATAACGGGCGACACAAACGGGCGAACGCATACGGGCGAACACAGTTCGCCCCTACAGAATCAAGCGGCAAAGCCGCTCCAAAAAATCCGTGAGCGCAGCGAACACCTTCATTGTCAATTGTCAACTGTCAATTGTCAATTGCAGATCACTTGTCTTTTACCAGCATGATGTTTACAACAGAAGCAAGGAATGCGCCTGCGAGAGGTCCTACAATGAATACCCACAGCTGAGCCAGTGAAGACCAGTCGGTGTTTGAGATAGCAAAGAATGCGGGAGCAATGCTTCTTGCAGGGTTTACGGAAGTTCCTGTAAGACCGATTCCAAGCAGATGAACAAAGGTAAGAGCAACGCCGATGAATATAGGAGCGTTCTTGTTTACTCTTTCTTCCTTGCTCTCAACAACGGCAAGCACTACAAGAACAAAAATGAATGTGAGAATTATCTCTGTCAGCAGAGCGCCGAAGAAATTCATGTCGCCGAAGCCGTTAGCGCCGAAAGCCGAATCTCTAAGACTGTTGAGCTTGTCGCCCTCGTAGTCCTCGCCGAGGCAGCCGCACCATACCAGTATAGCGTGTGTGAATGAAGCCGCAAAAGCTCCGATCACCTGTGAAACTGTGTAGCCGATAAATTCATTGGGCTTCATTTTGCCGCTTACCAGCATTGCAAAGGAAACGGCAGGGTTAAGATGACAGCCGCTTGCCTTTCCTACGGTGTAAGCCGCAACGATTATGGAAATTCCGAATGCCAGAGCGATAGCAACGAGATTTCCCGTTACCATAGCCGTTCCGCAGCCGAAGAACACAAGGATAAATGTTCCCAGCGCTTCGCCTATGTACTTCTGAGATGTTGAGTTCATAATAGCATACCTCCAAAAATAAATTAACTTTCGGCGTAAAATACGCCTGTTCGTTAAGTTTATTTTAGCTTAAACAACCGCATTAGTAAAGCATTTATTAAAAATTTTACTTACTTTCTGTGTTTTTCACAAATGACAAGCTTAAAAATTATTGAAGTTGCAGTAAATTGACGGCACTGCAAGACCTTCCGCCGCTGTGCCGCCGTTATTTTTTACGCTATTGAAAAATCTATCTTGCCGCTGTTTACGTCGGCGTTGTCCACCTTGACTTTTATGCCGTCGCCCACTCTCCAGCTTTCGCCGGTGTTGAGATTTTTGAGCGTCATTGTGCCGTCGTAGTAATATTCGCCATCGGGCATGGAGTGTACGGAAACAAGCCCCTCGCAGGTGTCGGGCAGAGCAACGAACATTCCGAAGTCGGTTACCGAAACTATCATTCCCTCAAATTCCTCGCCGATATGCGACTTCATATATTCAGCCTTGTAGCAGTCCTCGCAGCTGCGTTCCACCTGCATTGCGGTAAGCTCCGTCTGGGTGGATTGGTCTGCTGCGGCGTAGGCGAACTTGTTGTATTTCTGCCTGCACTGCTCCGCCGAAAGACCGCTGAGAAAATCACTCATAATGCGGTGTATCGCCAGGTCGGGGTAACGTCTTATAGGCGATGTGAAGTGAGCGTAATCATCAAGCACCAGTCCGAAATGACCAACAGGCTCGGTGGAATATCTTGCCTTTGACATCGACCGCAGTATAAGATTGTTCACTATAAGCTTTATGTCGCTGTCCTTTACCTTTTCAAGAATAGCCGACATATCGGCAGGCTTTGCCGCTCCGCCGAAGTTGTATGGTATATCAAGCTTTGTCAGACCGTCAATAAGTCCCTCCAGCTTTTCGGGCGAGGGGTCCTCGTGGATACGGTATACAAACGGCAGACCCTTTTCAAGACCGAATCTTGCGGCACATTCGTTTGCAGTCAGCATGAAGTCCTCTATCATCTCCTGACTTTTTCCCCGAGTTCTGGGCGCAACTCCCACGCAGACGTCTTCCTCGTTGATGATAAGATATCCTTCGGGAGTTTCAAGCTGCGGAGCGCCCCTTGAAAGCTTTTTCTTGTTCAGCTTGTCCGCCAGCTCCTCCATTATTGGGAACACCTCCATGACCTCTGCGTATTTTTCGCAAAGCTCCTTTGAGTTGTAGCCGTCAAGCAGCTCGTTTATTTCCGAATAAACGCCCTTTACCCGTGAGCGTATCACCGTCTTTGCAAACCTATAGCTTACTATGTTTCCGTTGGAGTCAAGCTTTGCAAGGCATGAGAACGCCAGCCTGTCCTCGTTGGGATTAAGAGAGCATATGCCGTTTGAAAGCTCCTTTGGCAGCATTGGTATGACCCTGTTGGCGTAATAAACGCTTGTGCCTCTTTTGAAAGCCTCGTTGTCAAGAGCCGAGCGGGGAGCGACATAATGTGAAACGTCGGCAATGTGAACGCCCAGCTCGTAGCCGTCGTCAAGACGTTCAAAGGAAACTGCGTCGTCGATATCTTTGGTGTCGGCGCCGTCAATAGTGAAAATTATCTTGTCACGCAGATCGAGCCTGTTTGGTATCTCGTCGGAAATGCGGCGATAGTCTGATACCTGCTTTGCCTCGTAGATGACCTCGGGCGGAAAAACAGGCGAAATGCCGTTTATCTCCAGCACTGAAAGAGCGCACACCGCCGCTTTGAGGGAGCTGCCGAAGCTTGCGGTAATTTGGCACTCATGCTCCGAGTGGCGTTTTCCTCGCCTTGTTATCTCAGCCATCACCTTGTCGTGCTGATGAAGCTCTATGCCAAGTGGATTTTCAAAGCTCATTGCGTACTTTGAAAGAGTGTCGGGAACTATCTTGAATTCGCCGAACTCCAGCACTATCTCGCCTGTGAATTTTGAGAAATTCTCTTCAAGTATCTCAACCACCTCGCCCTCCTGCGAAGCGCCCTTTCCCTCGAAGGTTCTTACCAGCACGATATCCCCCGGCATTGCGCCCATAAGATATTTTCCGGTAATGAAGATCTCCTCATCGGTGTCGGTATTGCGTACAAAGCCGTATGTCTTGTTGAGCCGTGAGACCACGCATTTTGCAAAGGTCTTTCTGTCGGCGAGAACAAACCCCGACCTGTTTTCGATTATCATACCTTTAGATTTCAGCTTTTCCACAGCCTTGACGAACTCGTCGAAGTCAAAGCCTTTCTTTTTCATGCTTTTGAGCAGCTCTTTGAAAGTCACAGGCTTTTTGCCCGATTTTTTCAGCTTGAAAAGAATAGCCTCCTTGTATTCGTGGCGCAGGCTGTTTGATTTTTCTTTTTTCTTTGATTTATTCTTTTTCATACTTTTTCGCTCCAAAGCGGAGCATATCTCCTTTCGAAAATCTTTATTCTATAAGTCAAATTCCATAGCAAGATACTCGTCCTTGAAGACAAAGCCCATTTTTTCGGCAATTGAGAGGGAAGTCCTGTTTCTTGCGTCCCAGTGGGGAGTAAGACCCCGTTTTACACATTCAAGCAGAAAAGCCGAAGCCGTTATCTGCGCCAGACCTTTCAGCCTGAACTGCTCACGGGTGGAGACCTCTATTTCAACACCGCCGCTGTAATATGAATAAGCGGACGTTCCGCTGATTATCTCATTGTTATTTGTAATAATATACCCAAAACCGTGCTTTGAATAATCCTCAAAGTCTTTGAAATTGCTGACAAAGGAGCTTGACCAGTCCTCTTTCAGAGCCTTTTCATAATACTCTCTGTCTATCATTTCCAGTTTATACTTGGGAAAATCGGATATCCTGTCAACACGCTTTTTCAGCATGGTGACATTGAATCCGTTTTGGGGCGGCATGGTGTGAAATCGGCTGACAGGCAGCATCTTTTTGCCGCAGGAGTTCAGCGCATTCACCCAACTTTCGCTGTCGGGAACAGCCACCGCATAGGGGTTGTTTTCCATAAGAGCCTTAACATCTTTACCGAACTGCGTACTTCCTGCAATGAAATAAAAGTCGCCGCATACGATAACGGCGCACTTTGGGCAGTTGATATCATCGCAGTAAGCTCTGCCGAATATGCCGTCGAAATACGAAAACATCAGCGAATCGTAAAAGCCGTCGAACATGGGCTTTATTCTTTCCTTTATACCGTCCGCACAAACCATTTTTACCTCTCCGATACATTGATTTTACCGAGAAAAACAAAAGCCCTGCTTTTCGCAGGGCGTGTGATTATTTCATAAGAGCCGATATAACGTTTACCGCAAGCGTTACAACGAAAAGCACTATCGCTGCCGCTCTTGTAAACTTGGAAAGCTTGGCGTCACGGGTCCTTCCCGTATTTCTTTCATAGAAAGATTCGTTTGAACCGCCGCCGATAGCAGAGGTAAGACCCTGCTCCTTGCTGTCCTGAACCAAAACGACCAGAATGATGACCAGACTTGCTATGATAAGCAAAACTCCTGCAATAATTTCTATCAACTGCATTTTAATTTCCTCCAAAATACAAAGTTACGATATTTACATTAGTATATCACAACCGGGTATGAAAAGTCAAGGGTTTTCAAAAATTTTTTTGCACAAGCGCAAAATTTGCCTGCGCTGACCTGAGTTTGGCGATTGGGATAATTTAAGCGGAATCAGGGGAAGCCCTCTTTGGAGCTCCCTGCGGTTTGGAGATTTCGCTCACTGCGGTGAGCGACTTAGGGCTCTGCCCCCGAATTCTTCCGAGCTTGTCGAGGAAGAATTTTACCCCTGCAAGCCCTTTAAAAAGGGCTTGACCCTAAACTTTAATTTTCGCTGTTTATCAGTGCTTTGCTCTTTCCTTTGCTCTCTGGGTATTGCTGAGTATTCTCTTTCTGATACGGATACTCTTTGGGGTAACTTCAAGCAGCTCGTCGTCCGCAAGAAATTCCAGAGAATCTTCAAGACTGAGATTTCTCGGCGGAATAAGTCTGAGTGCGTCGTCGCTTCCGCTTGCTCTTGTGTTTGTAAGATGCTTTTTCTTGCATACGTTTACCACAAGGTCTTCCGACTTTGGCGAAGCGCCCACTATCATTCCCTCGTATACGGGAGTTCCTGCCGTGATGAACAGCTCGCCTCTTTCCTGAGCGTTGTAAAGACCGTATGTTACAGCCTCGCCTGTTTCAAACGCCACCAGAGAGCCTGTTGCACGCTTCTGTATCTCGCCCTTGTACGGCTGATAGCTGTGGAACACCGAGCTTAAAATACCCTCGCCCTTTGTGTCGGTAAGAAATTCGCTTCTGTATCCGAAAAGACCTCTTGCAGGGATAAGAAATTCCAGTCTCATTCTGCTGCCCACAGGGGTCATCTGAGTAAGCTCTCCCTTTCTTGAACCAAGCTTTTCCATAACCGAGCCTACGCAGCTTTCGGGAACGTCGATAACAAGTCTCTCGATAGGCTCGTTGAGCTTGCCGTCTATCTCCTTGTAAAGAACGTGAGGAGTGGAAACGCCCAGCTCATAGCCCTCTCTTCTCATGTTTTCAATGAGTATCGAAAGGTGCATCTCGCCTCTGCCTGCCACCTTGAAGCTGTCGGTGGAGTCGGTTTCGGAAACTCTCAGAGAAACGTCTTTGAGCAGCTCCTTGAAAAGTCTGTCTCTCAGCTGACGTGATGTAACGAACTTGCCCTCTCTGCCTGCAAAAGGCGAATCGTTTACCGAGAAGGTCATTTCCACCGTCGGCTCTGATATCTTCACAAAAGGCAGAGCCTCAAAGCTGCCGAACTCGCAGATAGTGTCGCCGATGGTGATGTTCTCGATACCGCTTATGCAGACGATATCTCCAGCCTTTGCGCTGTCGCAGGGAACTCTGTTAAGTCCCTCTATCTGATACATGGTAACTACCTTGCCTCTGTATTCCTTTTTGGTCTGATGATAGTCGCCTACGGTAACGTCCTGATTTACCTTCATTTCGCCACGCTCTATCCTGCCTATGGCAATTCTTCCCACATAGTCGTTGTAGTCGATAGCCGAAACAAGATACTGCATAGTACCCTCAGTATCCACCTCGGGCGCAGGGATATAGCTTAATATCTCGTCAAGCAGGGGGATAAGGTTCTCGCCCGGCTCGTTGGGGTGATAAGAAGCCGTGCCGTCTCTTCCCGAGCAGTAGAGGATAGGGCTGTCCAGCTGTTCGTCGCTGGCGTCAAGGTCCATAAGCAGCTCCAGCACCTCGTCGCCCACTTCGTTGAGACGAGCGTCGGGACGGTCTATCTTGTTTACCACCACGATTATCTTGTGACCAAGCTCCAGAGCCTTCTGCAAAACGAATCTTGTCTGCGGCATAGGACCCTCGGCAGCGTCAACAAGCAGGATGACTCCGTTTACCATTTTGAGGACTCTCTCCACCTCACCGCCGAAGTCGGCGTGTCCCGGAGTATCTATAACATTTATTTTAACGTCCTTATAATGAATGGACGTGTTCTTGGCAAGGATAGTGATACCTCTTTCACGCTCGATATCGTTGCTGTCCATAACTCTTTCGTCAACAGCCTGATTATCTCTGAAAGTACCGCTCTGCTTGAGCATTTCGTCAACCAGCGTAGTTTTGCCGTGGTCAACGTGAGCGATGATAGCTACGTTTCTCAAATCATTTCTAATCATAAAAGTCCTCCTCATTGAACCTTGCGGCGGGAATTTCGCCGTGGGGATACATCTTCAAAAATCTTTCCAAAATAATATTATACCACAATATCCCCTTTATTGCAAATATAAATTCAAGGCTAAAGCCGTCCCGATTTTGTGAATTATAACAAAAAAACAGGGGCTGTTGCACAGTCTGAAAAATTACAGAAAAACGGGTCGATGCAGGCATCGACCCCTACGGTATACGACCAACTGTAGGGTGCGATGCCCACATCGCACCGTAATTCTTTGATTTTTCAGCTGCCGTGCAACAGCTCCAAAACATATCTCTGTTACATAAACTGCTGGACTATAGCGCCCGTCTGGATATCAACGGTGTAAGCGGCAGTCGTTCCGTCATAGAACTGAACGGAGAATGACATTATATTTCCATTGGTGGTGTATGTGTAGCTGAACTGGTCAGTGCCGAAATCGGATTTGATCTGTTCCTGCACCTGAGCGGCGTAAGCCTTGTCGTCAAAATCGTTAGGGTCAACCGCAGTCTGTGGGGTGTCAGGCTCTGAAGAAACGGGAGGAAGCGTTTCAGGCGGCAGGGTAGACAGAGATTCTTCCGGCTCTTGGGGAGCGGAGGTAACAGGCTCAGTCTCCGGTGTGGTGACAGGCTCGGTCACGGGTTCGTCGGGAGCGCTTGTTTCGGGAGCGTCCGTCTCGTCGGGAACGCTTGCATCGGGAGCCGATGTCTCGTCGGGAGCGGAAGACTGTTCATCGGGGTGACTTTCGGGCTCTGCCTCAGAAGATGCAGCAGCCTGCGAGTTTTCCTCCGACTGCTTATCAGCCGCCGACGACTGGTTCTGAACAATATTCAGACTGCTTGACGAATCGTCCTTATTGTTGGAAAAACCGAATATCTTATAGCCGACGATTATGGCGATCACAACTATCAGCAGAACGCCCAGCGTGATTATCGCAGCGATGATAAAGGTCTTCTTAGCGGAGGACGTTTCCTCCTCGTCATCCTCGTAATCATCTTCGTCCTCATACTCGTCCTCGTCGTCTGTCGGGATAAAGTCCGAGTATTCCATATTTCTTGGCGAATCGGAATAATCATATCCGTCCTCGTTATCCTCCTCCACAGCTTCATCTTCCTGTGGGGCAGTGGGAGTATGTACCGCCGAAAACACCTTCGTACCGTCTTCCGGCATATCCTGTTTGTTAAATATTATCGTCTTGTCGTCGCTGTCCTTTTCAGCCGGCTGATCGTCTATCAGAAGGTTGTGGCAGTACTTGCAGAGTATAGCCTCTTCCGAGATCTCTTCGCCGCAGTAAGGGCACTTTCTGGTTTTCATACAAACATTCCTTTCTATATTTATATATACATAAATATAATAACACACTTCTCCCGAAATTGCAATGCGAAAACGGCATTTTTCATCGAATGTTCTTATTTGTTATTTTCTGCAAGAAGATATGGGCATCAAACAGCCGTCACAAAGGATACAATCGCCCTGCAAGTGAAGAAATATTTGTGCAAAACGCAGAAAACGCAAAAAACGCTTGACTTTTGCAAAAGATAAGTGTATAATTATAAAGCTGTCAGATTTAAAGCCTTTGTGCTTTGATCTGATTTTATATAGATCGGGGCGTAACTCAGTTTGGTAGAGTGCTTGGTTTGGGACCAAGATGCCGCAGGTTCA
>JBJERD010000308.1:0-9336 GCA_051882095.1 Oscillospiraceae bacterium | reverse complement strand
GGACTGTTTTGAAAGAGGGGAAGCCCTGCGATAGAGGGCTTCCCCTTACTCTGTGCATATATAATTTTAAAAAACAAAGAGGCTGTTGCACAGTCTGAGAAATTACAAAGAAACGGGTCGATGCAGGCATCGACCCCTACGGTATACACCGTTATTCTTTGAATTTTCATCAGCTGTGCAACAGCTTTTTTAACGTTCTCTAAATCACATAATTGTCGGTCAGAGATTTTTCATACTCAACAAGGTCTTCAAGGGTTATGGAATCTACAACGCCGTTTATGGCTTCATATAGCTTTTCCCAGACCATTAATGTTGCGCACTGGTCTTTTCTTTCGCACATATTCACGTTTCCGTCAAGACAGGCAACAGGCGCCAAGCTGCCCTCGGTCAGTCTGAGTATCATTCCTACCGTATAGCTTTTCAGCGGATGTGTAAGCTTATACCCGCCGCCTGCTCCTCTTACGCTTTTTACATAGCCTGCTCTGCCAAGAATTGATATTATCTGTTCAAGATATTTGTCTGAAATATCCTGTCTTTTAGCAATGTCCTTAATTGGAATAAATCCTCCGTCGTCATGCATTGCAAGGTCAAGCATAAGTCTTAACGCATATCGTCCTTTAGTGGAAATTTTCATGCAAAACACCCTTTCTTACAACCGAGATCTTTCACTAATTAAATTTTACATCAAACTTATATGTTTGTCAATGCTTTTTTGAACAAATAATATCAGAATAGTAGGATTAGGCTTTTTTTATTAAATTTATGCGTTTGCATAGATAAAGCTTCTGACAAATTCAAACGCCACATATGCGAAATATAGCAGCATAAAGATATTTGTGAACACCGTGGCATATCGCTGGGAAGAGGTAAGCGCATAGCCCGAATCGTTTTTCAGGCGCAGCTTCCAGCCCGAATTGAACAGAATGAATACTCCGATGAAGATTATAAGTATATCAAACGCCATGTATATCTCTTTTGCATACGCCCAGTTATAGACGTCGGCAAAATCAAGATAGCTTGCAGACAGATTGTTTATTATATGGATAATGATAGTGGGGACGATAGAATTGCACTGAACGGCTACAAGTCCGAACACAAGAGCGCTTGCAAAGGCAGACGCCGCCTGAGCAATGTTTCCGTGCATAAGTCCGAATATCAGAGCGGAGAAAAACACCGCCATGAATTTTCCGTAGGGCTTTAACAGGGTCAGGATAACTCCTCTGTAAAGCACCTCTTCGGCTATCGGCCCGATGATTATTACATATGATATCTGAAGTATTATCGCCGCCGTGCTGGGCTGCTTGATAGACAGGTCGCTTTCGGGAACGGTCACTCCCATTTCATTCATATACAAGGTAAAATAGGCTACGATTATTCCAACCGCCACGTTGAGCGTCATGCACAGCGGAAACCACTTAGCCGCCTGAACTGCGTGTTCTTTCCGAGGCTTTATCATCTCGGAAAGCTCTATTTTCATTGCAAATTTAGCGATAAGCAATATTATCAGCAGACTGGCGGTTATGATGAACAGATTTCCCGCCATTGAAAAGGCAGAGGAATTGACTATCTGCATATTCTCCTGCAAAAACAGCTTTGCCGTTCTCACGCTGAGAGTATAGTTGTCGTTATGATAAGCATAGACCAGCAGATAATAGACATTCAGAAATATCGTGTTGAGAAGATTATAGACCAGCAGGAGGATACCCAGCTTTGAAGCGTTTGAAAACAGCGCTTTCTTCTCTCTTGTGCGAGCCTCCATAAGCTGATAATAATAGTCGTTCTGAAAATTCATTCCGCCGGGATTGTTATAGTAATACTGCATAAGATCCCTCCGAAGATCATCTCATTGACTCAACGGCAGAAAATATCCTCTGCGCTATGTGGGGCTTATTCATTGTATAAAGGTGTATGCCGTCCACGTCGTTGGAAATAAGGTCAACTATCTGGTCTATAGCGTAGGCGATGCAGGCGTCCTCAAGAGCCTTGGGGTTGTTTTCAAAACGGTTGAGTATCCTTGCCAGTTTGTGAGGGATAGAAGCTCCGCACATTGAGACCATTCTCATGATGCCGCTCTTTGAAGTGACGGGCATTATTCCTGCCTCAATGGGGACATTTATGCCTGCAATTGCGCATTTTTCACGGAAGTTATAAAAATCCTCGTTGTTGAAAAACAGCTGCGATATAAGATGCTCGGCGCCGCAGTCTACCTTGTGCTTCAGATGAAGGATATCCGAAACAAGGCTTTCCGAATCGGGGTGTCCCTCGGGATAGCAGGCGGCGGAAATGCTGAAATCAGGCTCTTTTGCTTTTATATATGATATAAGGTCGTCGGCATGGGCAAAATCGTGCTTTGGCTCGACTCCCTCACGGTAATCTCCTCTCAGAGCAAGAATGTTTCTTACGCCTGCAGTTTTCAGGTCGTTAAGGATAACGTCGATATCCTCCTTTGAATTGTTCACGCAGGTAAGGTGAGCAATTGGCAGAATATTGTATTTATTCTTTATTATCGAGCATATCTCGGCGGTCTTTTTATCTGCAACATTTCCTCCTGCACCGTATGTAACGCTGATAAAAGCGGGGCGCACGTCTTTCAGTCCGTCAAGAGTTTCATATATTGTTTCAACGCTGTAATTGTTCTTTGGGGGAAATATCTCCATAGAAAACTGCGGTCTGCGGCTTTCAAAAAGCTTTGCTATATTCATCTGTTTACTTTCCTTTCATGCATTTATTTCAGCGGATATCGAATACTCCGCATTATAATCGTTAAATTATATTATAACACATTTACAGCACTAAATGCAAATTATTCGCCAATTCCTATTGTTAACTATATGTAAATAAAGAGTATCTATTTTATGATAACTATTGCATTTTATCAAGAGTGTTGTATAATAAGAATTACAGTTAGCACTCAACATCAAAGAGTGCTAAAAACTACGTTAGACAGGAAAGGATAGATTTTTATGGAAACAAAACAGTTCAAAGCAGAATCTAAAAGACTTCTGGACATGATGATCAATTCGATCTACACACACAAGGAGATCTTTCTCAGAGAGCTGATTTCAAATGCCAGCGACGCTATAGACAAGCTGTATTTCAAATCGCTGACCGACACAAGCATGGGTCTGAACAAGGACGATTTTGCCATTCAGCTGAAGGTTGACAAGGACGCAAGGACATTCACTATTTCCGACAACGGTATAGGCATGAACGAGGAGGACCTTGAAAACAATCTGGGTACTATCGCAAACAGCGGCTCTTTCAAGTTCAAAAACGACAACGAGCTTGGCGACGATGTTGACATTATCGGTCAGTTCGGCGTAGGCTTCTACTCCACCTTCATGGTAGCCAAGGAGGTAACGGTCTATACAAAGCCTTTCGGTTCGGACAAGGCATGGAAGTGGCAGTCAAACGGTGTTGACGGCTACACTATTGAAGAATGTGACAAGGATTCATTCGGTACCGAGATAGTGCTTGCGCTTAAAGACAACACAGATGACGACAACTATGACAAGTATCTTGACCAGTATCAGATTCAGTCGCTTGTTAAGAAATATTCCGACTATATCCGCTTCCCTATCAAGATGGATATTGAACACACACATTATCCCGAGGACGAAAATGCCGAGCCTGAAGTCCATGTTGAGAATGAGACTATCAACAGCATGACTCCTATCTGGAAGAAGAACAAAAACGAGCTTACCGATGACGACTACAACAATTTTTACACCGAGAAGTTCATGGACTATATGCCGCCTATTGCTCATATCCACAGCAAGAACGAGGGTATTGCCACATACGACGCTTTGCTTTACATTCCTTCCAGAGCGCCTTTCGACTACTACTCAAAGGACTATGAAAAGGGCTTGCAGCTTTATTCAAACGGCGTAATGATAATGGAAAAGTGCGCAGACCTGCTGCCCGACTATTTCAGCTTTGTAAAGGGCGTTGTGGATTCTGAGGATCTGTCGCTTAACATTTCAAGAGAGCTTTTGCAGCATGACAGACAGCTGAAAATCATTGCTAAGAACGTTGAGAAATCCATTAAAAACGAGCTTACAAAAATGCTTAAAAACGACAGGGAGAAATATCTGAAATTCTATGAGACCTTTGGCTTGCAGTTCAAGTTCGGAATTTATCAGTCCTACGGTGCAAGCAAGGACACTCTTGAAGATCTGCTGATGTTCCCGTCCTCGTTTGACGGCAAGAATGTTACTCTTGCTGAGTATGTTTCCCGTATGAAAGAAGGACAGGAGGAGATCTATTACGCCTGCGGCGAGAGTATTCCAAGAATCGAGATGCTTCCTCAGCTTGAAAAGGTAAAGGAAAAAGGCTTTGAGGTACTCTACTTTACTCAGGACGTGGACGAATTTGCGATAAAGGTAATGATGCAGTACAAGGACAAGAAGTTCAAGTCCATATCCGACGGCGATCTTGACCTTGAAACCGAGGAGGAAAAGGAAGAATCAAAGAAGACCTCCGAAGAAAATCAAGATATGTTCAAGTTCATGACGGAAGCTCTTGAGGGCAAGGTAAAGGATGTTCGTCTTTCATCGAAGCTGAAAAGCTATCCTGTATGCCTGTCAGCAGAGGGCAACATAACCATTGAAATGGAAAAGGTGCTCAACTCAATGCCGCAGAATGAAAACAAGGATATCAAGGCTCAGAAATGTCTGGAGCTTAACGCTTCCCACCCTGTTTTTGCAAAGCTGAAAGAGCTTTATTCAAGCGACAAGGACAAGCTTAAAGACTACACCAAGCTGCTTTACTCGCAGGCTTTGCTTATTGAAGGACTCAGCATTGAAAACCCTGTGGAGTTTGCAAATCTCATATGCGGACTTATGGTATGATGATATGGATAAGGGACTGCCGGTTTCGGCAGTCCCTTTTTATATTTCAGCTTTTATTCAGCCGAATTTTATTAAAGCGTAATTGAACTAACCAATTGCAAGAAGCCCATGAGCGGATATCTCCTGCCCATGGGCTTCAAGCTATAATTTATAAGTGGGATGGGGGCAAAACTTATGGGTATTTGCTTCATCTCGTAAGCTGAATTTTATCAGTCGTCCTGAAGAGCTTCGTAACCCTCTTCACCGGTACGGATCTTTACAACGTTCTCGATATCGTAAACGAAGATCTTACCGTCGCCGATGTGACCTGTGTAAAGAGCCGATTTAGCAGCGTTGATAACTGCTCTTGTAGGCACCTTGCATACTACGATCTCAGCCTTTACCTTAGGCAGCAGATTGGTTTCTACAGCTGCTCCACGATAATATTCCTTCTGACCCTTCTGCATACCGCAGCCGAGTACATTTGTTACTGTGATACCTGTTACGTCGATAGACTCCATTGCGGAAATGAAATCCTGAAGCTTTGTCTGCTTGAAGATAACAACGATCTTTGTGATCTTTGGTGAGCCGTCCGGATTTGGAGTGGTGTAGCTCTCAACAGGTACAGCCTTTTCAACAGGAACCTTAGGCTCAGAAGGCTCAACCTTTGTTACGCTCTTAGCGTCGTCCTTAGTATAGCCAAGCATTGACTCGCTCATTGCAGGAGCAAAGTCTGCGTAAGAAGATACAAGACCGTGCTCTGTTGCGTCCAGACCGATGATCTCTTCCTGCTCGGAAGCTCTCAGACCAATTGTATGCTTGATGACTTGGAATACGATGATCATAAGTACTACTGTCCATGCAGCTACTGTAGCTACGCCCAGGCACTGCTTGCCGAGAAGTGAAACTCCGCCGCCGTAGAACAGACCGTTAAGGTCGCAGCCCGGAACTGTTTCTGTTGCGAAAAGACCTACTGCAACTGTTCCCCAGATACCGTTGAACATATGAACTGCAACAGCACCTACAGGGTCGTCGATGTGAAGAACATAATCAAGGAACCAAACGCCGAAGCAAACCAGAAGTCCTGATACAACGCCGACAGCAGCTGCGCCTGCGCAGTCCATAACGTCGCAGCCTGCGGTGATTCCTACAAGACCTGCAAGAGAAGCGTTCAGACACATTGAAACATCAGGCTTGCCGTATTTTACCCATGTGAAGATCATACATACTACTGTTGCAATAGCAGGAGCTACTGTAGTTGTAAGGAAGATAGAACCAAGCTGTTCAACCGATGTAGCGGCAGCTCCGTTAAATCCGTACCAACCGAACCAAAGGATAAAGCAGCCAAGTGCGCCGATCGTAAGGTTATGTCCCGGAATAGCGTGTACCTTTACCTCGCCGTCCTTTGTTTTTGTAAACTTACCGATACGGGGTCCGAGGATCTTTGCACCAACAAGTGCCGAGATACCGCCGACCATGTGAATTGCACATGAACCTGCAAAGTCATGGAAGCCAAGCTCTGACAGCCAGCCGCCGCGCCAGATCCAGTGAGCTTCGATAGGATAAACCAGACCGCTGATAACTGCGGAATATACGCAGTATGAAAGGAACTTTGTTCTTTCTGCCATAGCTCCCGAAACGATAGTTGCGGTGGTTGCGCAGAATACAAGGTTGAACACGAAGTTTGACCAGTCAAAGTTTTCATACGCTGTGAAGATGTCAAAACCGGGTTTTCCGATAAATCCTACAAGGTCTTCTCCGAGAAGAAGGCTGAAGCCTATTACGATGAACATTACTGTACCGATACAGAAGTCCATCAGGTTTTTCATGATGATGTTACCTGCGTTCTTTGCTCTGGTGAAACCTGTTTCTACCATTGCAAATCCTGCCTGCATAAAGAATACCAGCGCTGCTCCGATAAGGAACCAGACGCCGAAGACTGCGCCGTTAGCGCCTTCGATAGCCTTTTCCAAAACATTTTCGGCTAAATTGATCATATTATTTCCTCCTTAAATAAACAAGGTGTATACGACCGTGGGATACAACTATCCCCGATCATATACACCTCGTTGTGTAATCAAAGTTTAGTGGAAAGACATTAGAAAATCAAAAGCAAATATGTAGAAGTCTGTTATAAAGTTTATATTAAATTGTAATATTAAAAGTGTCTTACTTAACGTAGAACAGCAGCTGACCGTATGTAGGATATGGCCAGTACTTTTCGCCGACCAGAGTTTCGATCTCGTCAGCTGAAGCTCTCAGCTCGCCCATGTCTGCAAATACAACGTCGTGGTAGTAATTTGCAAGCTCCTGAACGTCCTCGATATCGTGGCACTTAACAACTGCGTCCTCAAGTTCGCCAAGCTTCTTGTATGTCTGTGTAGCCAGCGTTGAAAGTCTCTTGACCATATCGGTCTCAAACTCAGCGTCAGCGCCGCAGCTCTTTGCAAGCTCAGCAGTCTTTGCAAGCTCCTTGATGTATGTGGCAGCAGCAGGAAGAATATCCTTCTTAGCCATGTCGATCATTGTGAGAGCCTCGATGTTGAGCGTCTTGCAATACTCGTCGAGAAGGATCTCAACTCTTGAATGAAGCTCTGTCTCGGTATAAACGCCGTACTTCTCAAACAGCTTGACATTCTTGTCAGCTACGAAGCAAGGTACAGCCGCAGGAGTGGACTTGAGATTGAGAAGTCCTCTCTTTTCAGCCTCTTCCGGCCACTCGGCAGAATAGCCGTTGCCGTTGAAGATGATAGCCTGGTTTTCCTTGATAGTCTTCTTGATAAGATCGTCAAGAGCGTCCTGGAAGTTATCTGCTTTTTCAAGCTCGTCTGCAAACTCGTCAAGAACCTCTGCAACGATAGTGTTGAGCACGGTGTTAGGACCTGCAACAGAAAGCTTTGAACCCGGCATTCTGAACTCGAACTTGTTTCCTGTGAAAGCAAACGGAGAAGTTCTGTTACGGTCTGTTGTATCCTTGGGGAAGTGAGGAAGAACGTCAACGCCGATCTCCATCTCAACTCTCTTGCCCTCGTACTTAACGCCGTTTACGATAGAATCGAGAACAGCTGTAAGCTCGTCGCCAAGGAAGATAGAAATGATAGCCGGAGGAGCCTCGTTAGCACCAAGTCTGTGGTCGTTACCTGCGGAAGCCACAGAAGCTCTCAGGATATCCTGATAATCGTTAACAGCCTTGATAACTGCGGTAAGGAATAGCAGGAACTGTGCATTCTCGGCAGGAGTCTTGCCCGGGTCGAGAAGGTTAACGCCTGTGTTTGTGGAGATCGACCAGTTGTTATGCTTACCCGAACCGTTGATGCCTGCGAAAGGCTTTTCATGAAGCAGGCACTTGAAGCCGTGCTTTCTTGCAGTTCTCTTCATGACCTCCATTGTCAGCTGGTTGTGGTCGGTAGCGATGTTTGTTGTACCGTAAATAGGAGCAAGCTCGTGCTGTGCGGGAGCAACCTCGTTATGCTTTGTCTTAGCATAAATGCCAAGCTTCCACAGCTGCTCGTCCAGATCCTTCATATAAGCCGCAACTCTTGTCTTGATAGTACCGAAGTAATGGTCTTCAAGCTCCTGACCCTTTGGTGCAGGCGCACCGAAAAGTGTACGGCCGGCGAAAATAAGGTCTTTTCTCTTTGCATACATTTCTCTGTCAACAAGGAAATATTCCTGCTCAGGACCAACGTTTGCAGTAACTCTTGTTGCGTCCGAGCCGAACAGCTTGAGAATTCTCAAAGCCGACTTGTTGATAGCCTCCATTGAACGGAGCAGCGGAGTTTTCTTATCCAGCGCCTCGCCGTTGTATGAGCAGAAAGCTGTAGGAATACAAAGAGTTTTCTCTTTAATGAAAGCATAAGATGTAGGATCCCATGCGGTATATCCTCTTGCCTCAAATGTAGCTCTCAGTCCTCCCGACGGGAACGACGATGCGTCAGGCTCGCCCTTGATAAGCTCCTTGCCTGAAAACTCCATGATAACATGACCGTCTTCGGTAGGCGAAATAAAGCTGTCCAGCTTCTCAGCTGTAAGTCCCGTCATTGGCTGGAACCAATGAGTATAATGTGTACATCCCTTTTCGCATGCCCAGTCCTTCATTGCATTTGCAACAACGTTGGCAACCTCAATATCAAGCGGATCACCGTTCTCAATGGTCTTTTTAAGAGCCTTGAACGTCTGCTTCGGAAGTCTTTCCTTCATCACAGCCTCGTTAAAAACGTCGCTGCCAAAAATCTCTGGAACACTCATGATTAAATCCTCCTATAAATTATAGTGTTTCACAGCCTACAGAACAAGCTGCAAAAAAAGGCACTGTGGACTTATCTGTCCACAGCGCCTTTGCTGTTTACAATACATAGTATATACTTTTTCTTTCGATTTGTCAATAGCTTTCCCGATTTTTTTTTACTTTCGGCACAAATGACAATATCAAAAATAACTTGATGATTATTTTAGTTCATTTTTGCTATATCGCACCAAATCATCAGATGTCGATATAATCGTCCTT
>JBJERD010000307.1:0-9346 GCA_051882095.1 Oscillospiraceae bacterium | reverse complement strand
ACTGCCGGCGAAGTTTTCTGAAACTTTTGTAACGCATCATTGACAAACCTACACATTGCTGTGACGCTGCGGCTTATTTGTGATTGACAAAAGAGCAGCTTTGTGGTAAAATGTTTGTAACTATTCAAAAACAACTCTTTGTGACAAATCCAATCAAACGGGGGAGGACAGCCTGAGCAGACATGACCGACAGCAGCTGCCGACAGGGCGTTCAGGCGTTTTTATGAACTATTATATCTACGGTTTTACGGATAAAGGTCATTTCCGCAGCCATAATGAGGACTGTATGCTGATAAACCGTGAGACTGTCAGCAAGGGAGGGTTTGAATCGGTGTGCATTGCACCGTTTCTTGCTGCGGTCTGCGACGGCGTGGGCGGAGAGCAGGCAGGCGAGGTAGCTTCCGACCTTTGCGTGAGATATCTGTCCGTTGCGGATTACGATTCGTCGGTGGACCTTGACAGTCAGATACTTTCTATCCACAATAAAATAAAAAAGCACGGCATATCGTCTCCCGAATCGGTGAATATGCAGACTACCCTGTGCTGCCTTGCAGTTGACGAAACGGGAGCTGCTTCTTGCTATAACGTGGGCGACAGCAGAATGTACCGCTATGTGAACGGCTGCGTAAGACAGATATCTGTGGATCAGACCTACGGCAGATTTTTATACGAGCACGGCGAAGTGGGCAGCATGGACGAGCTTGAACCGTCGGTGAAGAACGCTATCGTTTCTTCCATAGGCAGCGTTTTGCAGCCGCCGGATATCGAGCATTTTGACTTTGTTGCGCCTTTCGGTGCAGAGGACGACGATGTTGTGATAATATGCTCCGACGGTGCGTCTGATTTTCTTTCGGATGACGAGATAGAAATAGCAATGAAAGCCGACAGCATGACCTTCAAGGAAAAGATAGAGGCGCTTTGCGAGCTTGCCATGAGAAACGGCAGTACCGACAACGTTTCGATAATCGGCATAAAGCCGTGGAGCACAAAGGAAGAATACGAAAAGCTTATCGGCGGTTTTGCGTCTCACAGCGAAAAGGTGGAAAACATTCGTGCCGAAAACGCTTGTCTTGCCTATGAGCAGAAGTATCAGAACACGTTGCTTATGGAGCAGGCTGAGAACAGTCTTGCGCATCTGTTCAAAGACCTTGAAAGCTTTAAGGGAATATGATGTAAAAAAATATACGGGTGTACGCACAGTGTTGGCTGTGCGTTCACCCGTTTTGTATTTCTGCATTTTATATCTCGTCGTAGTTGCCGAGAAATTTAAAATAAGAAAGCTCAGCTTCAAGCTCGTTTATAAGCTTTGCAACGTCGGGAGAGCTTATATCTCCCTCAAAATCAAGATAGAACACAACGTCGAAATCGGTGTTCGCAATGGGACGGCTCTCAATCATGGAGAGGTTCAGACCTGCCACAGAGAACTTTGTCAGCAGTCTGTAAAGCGCCGATGATGTGTGGGGAAGTGCGAGAGATACCGAAACGATATGTGCGCTGGGCGAGCGCAGAGTCTTCTTGGAAACAAGAATAAATTTGGTGTAGTTCTCCTCGGCGTCTGCAATTCCTCTGCGGACTATTTCAAGTCCCTGCTCCTTGGCACATTGCTCAGAGCAGATAGCTCCGTAGGGCTTGTCGGCAGTCTTTATATAGCAGGCGGCGAGAGCGGTGTTTGCATAGGTGTGAGTTTTAAAGCCGTGCTTCTTGATGAAGCCTGCACACTGCATAAGCCCCTGCTCGTGGGAATACACCGACTTTATGTCCTCAAACGCCGTGCCTTTTTTTACGGCAAGACAATGAGATATCTTTACCTTTGTGGTAGCGCATATTTTCAGGTCGTACTTTTTCAGCAGCTCGTAGGTCTGACCCACCGAGCCTGCCGTTGAGTTGACAATCGGCAGCACTCCGAAATCTGCGTCTCCCTCTTCCACCGACTGAAAGACTTCCTCAAAGTTTTCGTAGAAATCAATATCGCAGTCGCTGAAAAGCTGACAGCAGGCAATGTGCGAATATGAACCGCTTGTGCCGGGAACTGCGACCTTGTGATGCCCCGAAAGGTCAAGCTGCTCATAATCTATCTTGTTTTTGTCGGCGAAGAATTTCTGATACTGCTTGCATTTTGAGATGTCCATAAGCGTAGTGAAAAGCACCTCTCCTGCGCTTTCAAGCTCGGCGGGCATATCGCTGCGCACACGCTTTATGATCTCCTTTTCACGGTCGCTCTGAAACACGGGGAGATTATTTTTCAGCTTGTATTCCGCAACGTCGAAGCATAAATTCATTCGCTTTATAAAAAGCTCTTCCAGCTGCTTGTCTATTTCATTTATTCCGTTTCTCAATTCCTGTAGATCCATTTAACTGTCCATTCCTTTATTATAATCATTCTGTTATTATAATCATTCTGTGGTTATTCCGCAGCTTTTGAGTATTTCAATTACCTTGCCAAGATCTTCACATTCGGCGAAGATAAGCGGTCTGATATCCTCCGACGGCTTTGTAAGGTCGGGGATCATAACGGCATTAAGCCCTGCAACGGCGGCGGAGATGATACCGTTGGGCGAATCCTCCAGCGCAATACATTCCTCGGGGAGAAGTCCAAGCCGCTTGCAGGCAGACTTGTAAATATCGGGAGCAGGCTTGCCGTATTCCACCATATTTCCGCATATGAGGTCGTCAAATTTATCGAACACGCCAACGCTTTCAAGATACATTTTAGTCCGTTCAAAGTCCGTTGCGGTGCAGGCTGCCGCTTTCAGAGGCGTTTTGGCGATAAAGTCAAGCAGCTCGTCCAGACCTTTTTTCTTTATAACCCCGTTACGGCGTATGTATTCGTTCATAAGCTCTATGCGCTTTGCACGGACTTTCGGATAGTCAAAATCATCGCCGAAAACACGTTTCAGATGCTTGATCGCATATCTGTATGAAAGAGAGCGTATCCCCAGAACTATCTCGGGAGTCATTGGATAGCCGTAAAACTGTGCCGCTTCGCACCAGAACCTTTGAAGCAGAGTTTCGGTGTCAAGCATAAGACCGTCCATATCAAAAATTACCGCTTTAAGCATAATATCATTCCTGTTTAAATTAATATATTCTTAACTGACCATACTATTATAACCTATATTCCGACTTTTTGCAAGTGCGAAGGAAATTTGTTGAGATTTCCGCAACATTTTTCGCTTTTTAAGACTGAACCGCAAAATTCGTCAGCCAGCAGCTGTGCGGTGTTACCTTAATTTTTTCATAAGGTTTTGTGATGAATTAATGAGAATTTGACCGCAAAAATTGACTTTATGACGAATTCGTAATATAATAGGACTAGAGCCGTGAAGAAAGACAGCGGCGTTTGTTGAGTATAACTTTGTTGTAAAATACAGGAGAAAACTTATGAGCGAAAAAAGAAACAGCCGCAGCTCACGGGAAAGCAGCGGATTTGAGCGGAATATAAATGAAAATGAACAGTATTACGACGAATATCAGCGTCAGTATGATGAGCAGATGAAAGCTTATTCTCAGCTTGACGAGGGTCTTGACGATGAGCCCGATCTTGAATTTCGGCAGCTTGACCGCAGCGCAGGTCAGAGCGGAGGCTCGTCCTCTTACAGATCAGCGCCGCTGCAGAGAACTGCTTCTTCGGCGTCACAGAGGACTTCTCAGAGTCAGCCGCAGAAAAAAAGCGGAGGGCAGAGCAGCAAGAAATCGCCTCAGAAAAAGAAATCAAACAGCAGGCAGCGTTCTTCTTCCCAGCAGCATATAAGCCGTGACGAGCCGCTTAAATTCGGCAGTCACAACGGCGGAAAGCAGTCGGGCGGTAAAAAGAGTTCCTCAAAGGGCGGAAAATCAAATAACAAAAAGGATAAAAACAAAAATATGAAGAAAGAAAAAAGAAGCAATCCGATAAAGACATTTTTCAAGTGTCTGCTTGTTCTTGTGCTTGTGGTGTTCATTTTGCTGCAGCTGCTGATATTCAGATATCTTGGAATGGTTGATTATGTTGATACGGGAAAACGCCTTGTGACCAACGCTTCCATGAAGTCGGACGATGTTATGAACGTGCTTGTTATCGGCTCCGATACCCGTTCAAAGGAAGAGCGTGGACGCACAGATTCAATGATACTTCTTTCGGTGAACAAAAACACCAAGGATATCACAATGACCTCGTTTATGAGGGATATGTATGTTGAGATCCCCGATAACGGCTGGGCTAAAATGAATGCGGCTTACGTCTACGGCGGTGCGGAGCTGCTTATGGATACCATTGAGCTTAATTTTGATATTGAAGTTGACAAATATATCTATATAGATTTTTATTCATTTATCGACATTGTAGACGCAGTGGGCGGCATAGAGCTTGATGTGACCGATGAAGAGGCTGCCGGAATGACAGACCCGATGGCTGAGCAGAACGACTGTCTTGGCAAAAAGAAGGGCAGCGATTATCTTACATCAGGCGGAAAGGGACTGCTGCTCAACGGCAATCAGGCGCTTGCATATGCACGTCTGAGATATGTGGGCAATGCGGATTTTGAGCGTACCGAAAGACAGCGCACGGTGGTGACAAAGATTCTTGAAAAGGCGAAAACTTTGGGACCTGTTGACCTTGATAATTTTGCGAGAGTTTGTATGTCAAACCTTACTACCAACATGACAAAGACCGAGCTTTATTTCCTGACCTATCGTGTGCCTTTTATGCTGAAATATGATATTGACCAGCTGAGAATACCGGCAGAAGGCGCATACACCTACGGCAGTCACGAAGGGCAGTCAACTCTTGACGTTGATTTTGCTGCCTGCAAGCGTGAACTGAGTGAAAAGATTTACGGCTGACAGAAAATGAAAGTACCCTGTGCATTTGCGCACAGGGTACTTTTCTGCTTTCGGAGGTAGATGAGTATATGTTAAAATCAGAACGCTTTGTCAATGCATTGCTGCCGCATAAAGCTTTTCAATGTCAGCCTGAGTGGTTTTTCTCGGGTTTACAGCGATGTTTCCGCTGAGCATTGCATCGGCAGCCATTGCAGGTATCTTATCTTCGGTAACGCCCACATCTTCAAGACACTTGGGGATACCGAGAGAAGCCGTCAGCTTTCTTATCTCGTCGGCAAGCATGGAGGGAACGAAATGCTCCGACGGATCTTGTGAAATGTAACGGTATATCTTTTCGTATTTGCCCTTGTCGGCAAGTGCGTTGAATTCAATTACCGACGGCAGCAGTATGGCATTTGCAACACCGTGAGGAACGTTGAAATATCCGCCCAGAGGGTGAGCCATTGCATGAACGTCTCCCAGACGTGCCCAGGCAAAAGCCGTGCCTGCAAAGGTCGAACCTGTCATCATTGCGCCTGCCGCTTCCATGTCGGTGCGGTCTGCCACATATGCTCTGATGTTCTTTCCGATAAGCTCCATAGCCTTTTCAGCCATTGCGTCGGTGTAGGGCGACGCCGCTTTGGAAATGTAAGCTTCAATGGCGTGAACAAGTGCGTCGATACCGCAGGAGGCTGCAATGTGCGCAGGTACTGTTGAAATAAGCTCGGGGTCCAGCAGCGCGTATGCAGGGAAAAGCTTGTGGTCAAAAACAGTCAGCTTGTAGTTTCTTGAATGGTCGGTGATAACAGCCGCAGCCGTGACCTCCGAGCCTGTTCCTGCCGTTGTGGGTATGGCGATAAGGGGAACTATCCTGTCGGGAACAAGGAAAGAACCCTCATAGTCGGTTATCTTTCCGCCGAATTTGGCAAGCACGCCAACCGCCTTTGCAACGTCCATAGGAGAGCCGCCGCCGAGAGCTACTATGCCCTCTGCGCCGAATTGCTTATAAGCGGCGCAGGCTTTTTCGCAGGTCTCTATAGACGGGTTGGGTTCTACCTCGCAGAATGATGTCAGGTCGCAGCCTGCTGCCTTGACTATATCGCACACCTTGTCAACTGCGCCAAGCTTTTTCAGACTGGGGTCGGAGATTACAAGCACCTTTGAGCAGCCAAGCTTTTTCATCAGCTCGGGCAACTTTTTTAGCGAACCCTCGCCGAAAACTATATCCTGAGGAACGGCAAAATTGAAATTTTTCATATCAAGACCTCCCGAATCAGCAAAGCGATAAGATAGAGTCTTTGAGTATCTCCACAGCCTTGTCGCAGTCTTCTTCCGTAAGGATAAGCGGCGGCACCATACGAATGATCTTGTCGCCGATAGCGGTGGTCAGCAGATATCTGTCAACTGCTGCGTGCTTAACGTCGCCTGCCGTGACTGCATCATCAAATTCAATTCCCACAAGCAGACCCTTGCCTCTTACGTCCTTGACGTGTGGGAGAGTTTTAAGCTTTTCCATGAAATATGCGCCCATTTTCTTGGCGTTGCCCGGGAGATCACGGTCGATTATCTCGGTCACTTCGGCAAGTGCGGCAGCACAGCAGAGAGCGTTTCCGCTGTAAGTTGAGCCGTGAGAGCCGGGAGTGAAAGCCTTTGCAACTTCGTTTGTGGCGCAGATAGCTCCGATAGGAACTCCGCCGCCCATAGCCTTTGCCATTGAAACGATATCGGGCTTGATGCCGTAATCCATATAAGCCATGAGAGAACCTGTTCTGCCCCAGCCGGTCTGTACCTCGTCGATAAGCAGCAGCAGACCCTTTTCGTCGCACAGCTTGCGAAGTCCCGTCATGAATTCCTGAGTTGCGGGGTGAACGCCGCCCTCGCCCTGAACAGGCTCTACCATGATGGCGATAGTCTTGTCGGTAACAGCTTCTTTGAAGGCTTCAAGATTGTTGTATTCCGCATACTTAAATCCGGGTGTCAGCTCGCCGAAATCCTTGTGAATAGCAGAACCCGGCTGACCTGTTGCGGACATAGCGCCGAAGCTTCTTCCGTGGAAGCCCATTTTTGCGGTGATTATCTCATATCTTTCGGGACCGTATTTTTCTACGCCGTACTTTCTTGCCAGCTTGATCATGGCTTCGTTTGATTCCGAGCCTGAGCTCTGATAGTATATCTTATCCATGCCGATAGAGGTGCAGATCTTTTCTGCCAGCAGAGCCTGGGGAATGGTGTAGGGGTAGTTGAAGGTATGCATAACGTCCTGAGCCTGATCGGTGATCGCAGCGATGACCTTATCATTGCAGGAGCCTGCCGAGTTTACTGCAATTCCTGCGTAAAAGTCAAGATAAGCGTTGCCTTCCGTGTCGTAAAGGTACATACCCTTTGCCTTTTCGCAGATAAAATCGTAACGAGGCATGGTCTCGATCATATATTTGCCTACCATATCCTTGATCTGCTGAGCCGAATATCCTGTGTCCTTGAGTTTCATAAGTGATTCCTCCGTTGCATATAGTCTAAGGCAAAAATAAAAGCCGTTCCAAGGTACTTTTAGTACCATTGAAACGACCTTGTTCCTCATTATTGAGCAGTGTTATCTTTGCTATGCTTTTAGTATACGACTTGTGCGTTATATTGTCAATAGTTTGGAGCTAATTTTTACTGTTTGACTGAAAAATGCAATTAGGAGTACGAATAATTGTCAAAATTGCACGATTATTTATTAAAATACGATTAAATATGCAGGATTTTATTAATAAAATTGCAACCTGCAAATCAACAAGTGTGCTATAACGCACAAAATCAATACTTCTTTCTGAAAATGAAAAAGGAGTTGAATTGCAGCGTGTCTTCGCCGTTGTTGATGTAGATGTGCTCTTTGTCCGATTCAAAGCACATGGCGTCACCCTGACAAACTGTCAGCTCTTCTCCGCCTATTCTTAATGTAAGAGTGCCTTGGTTTATAACAAGATATTCTGTGGTGCGCTCGCCGTGAGAGCCGCTGACGTAAACTCCGCCCGGCTGTATCTCAATGCCGTATATCTCAAATTCACGGTTCTTGGAAAATGGGAAGTATGTGTATACGGAATACTGCCCCGAGATCTCCTTTGCAGGGGTCAGGTCTTCCTTTTTAACTATATAGGTCTCGTCAAGCGGAGCTTCGATAAGGTCGTCCATTGTGACTCTCAGACCGCTGATTATTTTGCAGATGGTGCTAATGGTGGGGTTTGAATCTCCACGCTCGATCTGTCCCAGCATACTTTTACTTACGCCTGTCTGCTCGGCGACATCGTCAAGCGACATCTTTTTGCCGAGACGTATTCTTTTAAGATTGATAGCAATGTTTTTGGATAAATAGTCCATCTGCGCTCCGCCTTTCGGTTGCTTTTTCTATAGAAATTTCTATAGGAATATTATAACACGCTCTTTTGATAAAAGTCAATGCCCGTGAAAATCTTTGAGCTTGTACCCGGAGGCTTAGTATTAATAATAGTATGTTACTATGATTTAATGTGCTGTATAACGCACAAGTACACACGCTGCTTACTTGCGAAATTGAATTGAAAGCATCTTGAACATCTCCCTTACAACTTGTTGATATTCAGAATATGAACAATATGAAAATAAGTCCTGCAAAAATTGACCGTGAAAATACGGAAATATGTATATTTTGTGTTGTGTTAGAGAAAAGAAATGAATTTATTCGGCGCTAAACTTTCATTTTTGTGACTTGCTACAATATTTGAATTTTGCTATTGACAAATCCGCTTGAAGGGTTTATACTGATAACATCAAAGAAAAATGCAGTATAACGTACAAAACGGCTGCTATGATTTATACCCGTGAAAATAATATTTGAGAGCAAGGGCGCTTTTGAGTTTAAACTCAGAAGCGCCCTTTTTGATTTCATCATGAGAAAACGGGTTGCGGCAAGGACGGGTTCTCAGCTTTGCGGCAAAGAAAGGTATGGGTGATTTGTATGGGTGCGACCATCAGGTTCGAGAACATTTATAAAAGCTATGGAATAACTAAAGTCATCAACAATGTTAATCTCGATATCGAGGACGGCGACTTCGTTACCATTCTGGGACCTTCGGGTGCAGGAAAAACTACTCTTCTGAAAATGCTTGCAGGCTTTGAAGATCCCACAAGCGGAAGCATTTACGTCAACGGCGAGGATATTTCGGTCAAGCCGATCCACAAGAGAAACGTGGGAATGCTTTTTCAGAATTACGCTTTGTTCCCTCATATGACGGTAAACGAAAACGTTGCTTTTCCTTTGGGGATAAGAAAAGTCCCCAAAGCCGAAAAGGCTGAAAGGGTTCAGAAAATGCTTGAAAAGGTTCGTCTCGGCGAATACGGAAAGCGTTATCCCAGAGAGCTTTCGGGCGGTCAGCAGCAGCGTGTTGCAATGGCGAGAGCGCTGGTTTTCAATCCGTCGGTGCTTCTTCTGGACGAGCCTATGGCGGCTCTTGACAAGCAGCTGAGAAAGCAGATGCAGCTTGAGATCAAGGACATCCACAACGAGCTGGGCATCACAACTATCTCG
>JBJERD010000306.1:2411-9404 GCA_051882095.1 Oscillospiraceae bacterium | reverse complement strand
ATCATTATAATTTCACGCATTGAAGCTATGTTCATCAGAATTCAGCCTCCCTTAAATCGGAAAGCAGACTGCGAAGCGTAAGTTTCAGCTCGTGATGATCCGCTTGTTCTCTGTGTTCATACAGAAAAGCGGCGGCATAGTTTACGGCAGTTTTGGCTATCTCTCCGCATTCAATGAATTTGTCCTCGTCCATTCTTGCAATGTCAAGACAAAGCTTTTCAGCCGTTCCGATTAAGCTTGCAATAAGGTCGTCGTCGTCTGGAAAATCAACACGCATATAGCTTTTTGCTTCTTCAAGAGTAAGTATTTGCATTGTCGTCACTCCTTGCTAAAATAAAATGCAGTGCGTTTTACCGCACTGCACTTATGTAGTTATTTAGGTTGAAGGCTTGATGATCTGAACAGCTTCGGGCAGTACAAGCTTGCCGTCAACTCTTTCCTTTGCAAGGAAACCTATCATGCCGTTTCCTGCAAACAGCTCTCTCAGCTCAGAGAATGAACGCATTCCCCTGTCTCCGATGTTGTAGTAGCTGAAATCGCCGAACGCAATAGCACCTTCGGGAGCGTAAGAGGAAGTGTACAGCTTAAAGCCAAGCAGAGTGTCAGGCTCGCCCATCTGATAAGAAGGCTGCCACATATACGCACCGTTGTTGTCTTTCAGCTTTCTGATAGATGCAACAGTCTTATCGTTCATGATGAACGCTGCGTTTTTGCGGTAAGGACGTTTCAGTGCATAGGACAGGTCAAGAATATCATCTGCCTTGATAGCTGCCGAAAGCGCAGATGCAACAGTACCGCCGCCACTTTCGGCAAAAATACCTGTAGGCATATTTGCGCCTGTACCTACAAGGAAAGCTTCCTCTTCCTTGTTTGCAAGAGCAGAACCGAACTTAGATGTGATGAACGATGAAAGATTGAAAGCGTTGTCGTAAAGCAGCTCTTCTGTTACCTTTACGCCTACATAGAGCTTGTGTGCGTCAAGCATGATCTGACCAAACTTGCCGTCGCCGAATGTAAGTGCTTCTCCCTCATCAACCCATGCAGCCGCAGGCATAGATGTTGAAACGTTTATCTTGTGAGTGCCCGTTGTGGTAATGACAGTAGCAAGAGAACGCATAATGTTCTCGCTGTCCATAGCCTCAATAATTCTGCTGTCCATTTCCTCCGGAACAAGATATCCGCCGTCGCCGTCAACACCTTCCTGAAGAACGTCGCTGACTCTTCTGAAACCTGAACGCATAAAGTCAAGAACAGCCTTGTTGTATTCGTCAGAAGCTCTTCCAGTCTTAGGCTCTCCGAAGCCGTTCATAGGCTGACCTGTGATAGGCGTGCTTGTAGGCTTATTCAAGTCGTTTTCAAGCTGCTCCAGTCTTTCAAGCCTGCTTATCTCTTTTCCGAGAGTGTCAATTTCCTGCTCCATTTTGTCATAAGCAGCTGCGTCATCTGCGGAAAGAGTACCGTTCTCTGTGCGGTGCTTGTCAAGAAAGTCCTTGCATTTCTCCCATGCAGCCTTTCTTCTTTCTCTCAACTCGTTGATAGTCATAATAAAATTCCTCCGTTTCTTAAATGCTTTCTTTTATATGTTCCAAACGCTCATAGAGCGATGCAACCTCTACTTCTCCGTCAGCGGCAGGCTTAGGTATACTAGCTTTCGCTGCGATCTTTTCTCTCAGCATATTCGTAACAGTTGCCTGTGAATATGCCATTGATACATTGGGCTGACCGATATTCTCGGTGCGTTCAAGTATCTCGTCCGCAAATCCAAGCTCAATAGCTTTGTTTGCGTTCATCCATGTTTCCTTGTCCATGAGCTGCGATATCTTGCTTCTCGCAAGTCCCGTCTTTCGCTCATATGCGTTCATGATAGACTCTTTCACTTCGTCAAGAAGTGCAATAGCCTTTTTCATTTCCGCCGAGTCTCCGGCTGCAAATGTGGAAGGATTGTGTATCATGAACATAGATACGGGCGAAACGCACACCTTGTCCGCCGCCATTGCTATGACAGTTGCCGCAGATGCCGCCATTCCGTCAATCTTGACGGTGATGTTATGCGGATATTCCATGAGCATATTGTATATCTGCGCCGCCGCAATGCAGTCTCCGCCCGGAGAGTTTATCCATACAACAATATCTCCCGAAGCGTTCATAAGCTCTTCCTTGAAGATCTTCGGAGTTATATCATCGTCATACCAACTCTCCTCAGCAATAGTGCCGTTGAGAAAAAGAGTATTCTCTTTTTTCTCTTTGCCCTCTTCGTTCGTGATTATCCTGTTCTCCCATTTCCAGAATTTCTTCATGTGTTATCATCTCCTTTGCTCTGCTGTCCTGCAAATATTCCGGCATCTTTTATCTTTGTCATGTTGCCGTTTATGAGATAGAGGTTTCCGCCCTCTTCCTCAGGAATAAGCTCCATGTTTTCAAGATTTCTGATGTCGTTTGCGCTGTACCAACCATTCTGCCGTCCGAGTGCGTATCCCTGCATTCTGCTCTGATAGTCACCTCTAAGCAGACCGTCTACATTGAAATTTGCATAATATACCCTTTTCTGTTCCTCGTTCAGAAGCTGCCGTGCAATAGCCTGCTCCCAACGAACAAGCCAAGGGTCAAGAGTGTATTTCACAAATTCAAGCGACTGTTGTTCTATGTTTGCATAGGTCGTCCATTCAAGATCTCCTATCATGTGACCGGGAACTCTGAATATTCTCGCTATCTCGCCGTTCTGAAATTTTCTCGTTTCAAGAAACTGAACCTGTTCGGGAGTTATCGAAATAGGCTTGTATGTCATTCCCTCTTCAAGTACAGCCACTCTGCTTGAATTTGCAGAACCGCTGAACAGGTCGTTCCAGCTCTCCCTAACCTTTTTCGGGTCTTTCAGCGTTGACGGGTGTTCCAGTACACCGCTTGGCGCAGCCGAGTTGACAAAGAATTTTGAACCGTATTCCTCGCAGGCTAATGTCGTTCCTATTGCGTTTTTCGCCATTGCAAGAGGCGAATATCCCACGATACCGTCAAATCCCATTCCTGGGACATGAAAAACATCTTTTGCTTTCAGAATAACAGTCTCTTCCTTTGCCTTTCCCGCTTCGTTCTTTGAGTGCCTGTACTGATAATATATCTGTCCGCTTTCGTCTCTGCCTACAGTCATTTTGTCTGCCATAAGCGGATATAAACCTATCAGCTCTCCCTTGCCGTTAGTTATCTTCTGCGCATAGAAGTTTCCCCATATGAGCAGATGCGTCATAGCTACCTCACGAAAAGTAAACGAAGTCATTTCAGGGTTTGGCTCGTCATGAAGCAGAAAGTATAGCGGGTGGTCTGTCGCCTTTACTCTCTTTCCGTCCTCAGTTATTTTGTACAGGTGAAGAGGAAGCTGTGCGACCGCTTCCGCAAGCACACGGATACAAGCATATACCGCCGTAAGCGAAACCGCCGTTCTTTCCGAAACACGCTTGTTTGCATTGGTGTTTCCGAAATACGGACGAAACCTGCTGCCCTCAGTTTCGTTTTGTGGTCTGTCTCTTGACCGTTTTGATTTTCCTTTGAATATCGACATATAATCACTCCCTTGCTAAAATGCCATAAGACCTCTGCTGTCGTAAACAGATACACAATTCTCACATCGCAGTGCTCTGTCAAGACCCATTATCATAGCCACAGCACCGTCTATCTTTTCCGTAGATTTTTCCTTATCAGGCTTTATGTTTCCGGAAGGGTCACGCCGTACATATACGTTGTCCATCATCCACCGCAATACAGGGTGTCCGCCGTGCGCTATCTTTTCTTCAAGTACAAGATTGTAAAGCTCTTTTGTGGGCGGCGACATTGACGCAAAGCCCTGTCCGAAAGGTACAACAGTCAAGCCCATGCCCTCAAGTATCTGAACCATTTGAGCAGACCCCCAACGGTCGTATGCTATCTCCCTTATGTCATACACATTGCTCAGCTCTTCAATGAACTCTTCAATGTATCCATAGTGGATAACATTTCCCTCCGTCGTTTCAAGATATCCCTGCTTGTGCCATAGGTCGTATGGCACATGGTCACGCCGAACTCTCAGCTCCATGCCCTCTTCCGGTATCCACATAAACGGCAGTATCTGATATTTGTCCTCATCGTCAACAGGCGGAAATACAAGCACAAATGCCGTGATATCCGTTGTAGTCGAAAGGTCAAGTCCGCCATAGCAAGCACGCCCTCTCAGCTCTTCCGGGTCAACTGCAAAAGCGCATTTGTCCCATTTGTCCATAGGCATCCACCTTACAGCCTGCTTTACCCATTGATTAAGTCTCAGCTGTCTGAATGCGTTCTCTTCCGCAGGATTTTCCTGCGCCGAATTGCAAGCATCTCTTACCTTGTCTATCTGAACGGTTATCCCCAGTGACGGATTGGCTTTCTTCCATACCTTTGGGTCTTTCCAGTCGTCGTTCTCATCAGCACCGTAAATAACAGGATAAAAGGTCGGGTCGTGCTTTCTCCCCTCGATTATGTCCTTTGCCTTTTGATGAACCTCATAGCATATGCTGTTTGTGTCCGTTCCTGCCGTCGTAATGAGAAAGAACAGCGGCTGCATTCTTGCGTCGCCCGAACCCTTTGTCATAACGTCAAACAGCTTTCTGTTCGGCTGTGCGTGCAGCTCGTCAAAAATAACTCCGTGAACATTGAAGCCATGCTTTGAAAAAGCTTCTGCTGAAAGCACCTGATAAAAGCTGTTTGTCGGAAGATATATGATGCGCTTCTTTGAGTCGAGTATCTTCGTCCTCTTTGCCAGTGCCGGACACATTCTCACCATTTCGGAAGCAACGTTGAATACTATCGAAGCCTGCTCCTTGTCGGCAGCACAGCTGTAAACCTCCGCTCCCTCTTCCTCGTCACCGCAGGTCAGCAGAAGAGAAACCGCAGCGGCTATCTCGCTTTTTCCTTGCTTTTTTGGTATCTCTATGTAAGCCGTGTTGAACTGCCGATATCCGTTTTTCTTTATCGTGCCGAATATGTCTCTTATTATCTGCTCCTGCCAGTCGATAAGCTCAAACTTCTTTCCTGCCCATATTCCCTTAGTGTGACATAAGCTCTCTATGAAGTTGACCGCATAATCTGCATAGTCCTTGTCATAGTGAGAAGTCTTTGCCTTGAATTTAGTCGGCTTGTAGTTTTTGAGCTTACGCATAAATCTCCCTTCACTCCACAGTAAATTCCCGCTCTAAAATGGGTATAAAAATAGCGCTCTGATTTCTCAAAGCGCTTAAATATTTTCGTTTTCCTGTTTCATAAGCGGACAAGTCCGCCTGCATATATCTTCAAGCTTTTCGTCGGAAGGTTCGTCCCAGAATGTCATGTATCTGCCTAACTTCTCACACCGATATCCGTAAACCTCATAATCGCTCTCTTCCGAACACTTGCTCTTTTTCAGCTCGGCAAAGCAAGCATCGAATTCCACTTTATCCATTTTCCATTCTCCTTTACAGCAGCAAGATAAACGTGACCGCATTCGGGACAGGTAAATTCCCGATAAACCTTTCCGTCATCTTCTCTTTCCACAAGCACCACCTTAAACGGCTTTCCGCAAATATCGCATAAAACCCTCATGCCTGCTTTCCTCTTGTGAGCTTTCATTTATCCACCTTCCCGACAGCAAATTATCATCAGGACTTTTTCGTATTTCTCCGAATAATTCCGGGAATGATCTCTTAATCAAGCGTAACAATGTTACACTAAATCAGCATTTTCAGAGTAACTATTCTGCTTTAATACATCGCATATCCGTTACCTTGTACATTATGCCCAATGATAATTTTTCACTTTTGATATTTTTATAATTTCAGCACTTGCATTTTTCCTTGCTATGTGCTATAATATATGCATATCGTTACAGTTTTTTTGTTGGGCTTGAGCCTGCTATGCCGTCTGAGTATTCGCAGTATTCAGACGGTCTTTTTTTGCTTTCACTAAAAAGCATTTGCTTCTTTTGATTAGTTTGCTGCCGAGAATACGCCGACAGCAAACTATTTTTTTCGCCCCATAACAAGCAGCATTTCCATAGTATCATCGTTTGAAACAGTGCCGACAATATTCTGACTGCCGTTCTCCTTGACGATCTGATATATCTGATACCACACCTGATTAGCCTGCTTCATGTAAGTGATACTCATATCGACATAAGGTGACTTAATAGCTGCTCCCGTAGTAGGGTGCTTTGCGAGAAAGCCTGTCTCCGAAATAAACTCTTCGCAGGCTATCCACCTTGCCACACAAATAGCATATTGCTCTATCATCTGACTGCTGACTATCTTTTCACAGCCGTAATTTTTGAGCCAGTTGTAAGTATCAATATAAACATCTTTCGCCCTGAACTTCTTACCGCTCTGCTGTTTAGTCTTGAGATAACTTTTCACCGAAGGCATATCAACTCCATGAAGCTCAGCCGGTGCAGGCAAAGCCGAAGCCTTGTCTTCCCGAATTATTTTCGTATCCAGACTTGACGATTTTCGCCCCGAATTTACACGTGCACCGCCCCTCTGAGAGCCGTCTTTCGCCATATTTTCACACCTTCCCTACATCTTAAATTTTTAATTTTATATATAGGGGGGTTAATCCCCCGTTTGATTTCATGATTTTTTCTACGTGACTGCGCAACCGTTGCCAAAATGGGTAACTTCGGTTTTTCGACCCCCCCTCCCCATACCCCACCCCAATGTTCGGACGTGCGCAGGCGTGCGTTTATATCAAGATATTATTTCAATCCGGCGCACGTGCGCACGGTATATCAAGATTTATTTCATTGCTGCAAGGCGGGACCAGTCGGACCCGATCACCGCTGCCGGAGCTGAACACTGCCGGAGCTGAACCGCTGCCGGAGCTGAACCACTGCCGGAGCTGAACCACTGCCGGAGCTGATCTGCCGCCGGAGCTGAGCCACTGCCGGAGCTGAACCGCTGCCGGAGCTGAACCGCTGCCGGAGCTGAACCGCTGCCGGAGCTGAACCGCTGCCGGAGCTGA